>JANLFZ010000144.1:0-8752 GCA_024653385.1 Thermoguttaceae bacterium
CCTGTCGACCAGGTGGAGATCCGCTACGTCGGCAACGGGCCGTATCAATGAATCACTTTCCTCGTGAGTTGGCGAAACGGAATTGGCGAAAGGGAGCATCACCATGAGACTATTCGGTATTCTGGCGTGTTGCGTCGCGCTGGGGTTGGCGGCGGCCGTGCCCGCGGTTCTGGCAGCGGATGACGCCGCTTCGGCGCCGCGGGTGGTTGTCGTCGAATCGGGCTCGGGTGGCAAAGGCCAGGACGCCTCGGCGCGGGTCGTGGTCGCGGGCCAGGCAGTTCAAGTCAGCGACCACTGGATCGGTGTCGAAGCGCACGAGGTGCCCGACGCCGTGCGAGCCCACCTGAAAATCCCCGAAGGCCAGGGCCTTCTCGTCGAGCAGGTCTATCCCGACAGCCCGGCGGCCAAGGCCAAGATCCAGCGGCACGATATCCTCTTGAAGGCCGGCGACAAGCCCCTGAAGCAAGTGGCCGATCTGATCGAGGCGATCGGTGCCTCCCAGGGCAAGGCGCTGTCATTGGAGGGGATTCGGGCGGGCAAGCCCATGAAGGTGGAGGTAGTCCCCGAGAAACGCCCGAAGAACCTGGCAATGGTGCCGGACTGGCTCGCTCCGAAACCGGAGTACGATGCGATGATGAAATGGCTCGAGAAGGTCCGCCCGGGCCAGCCGGGCCATCCGCCCATGCGCTTCCGTCTTCTTCAGCCGGGCGCGATCCTGCCGCCCGGCGCGGCGGCCCTGCCCCCCTTGCCTGGCGGCATGACCGTGGCCATTACCAAGCACGGCGACCAGCCGGCCAAGATCCACGTGACCCGGGATGGCCAGACTTGGGACATCACGGAGAACGAACTCGACAAGCTTCCGGCGGACGTGCGCCCGCATGTCGAGCGGATGCTCGGCCGGGGGCCGTTCGGCGGCATGGCGCCTTGGATCGACGTTGCGCCGGCTCCCGTGGCGCCGGCCAAGCCCGAGCCCAAGACCCGTCCCACGCCCAAAGGACCGGCCGCTCCCGAGGCGGCGTCCGTCGAGAAACGACTCGACGACCTGAATCGCCACATCGAGCAGCTCCAGAAATCGGTCGACGAGTTGCGGAGCCGGCTGCCGGCCGAGGCCAAGACCCCCAAGAAGTAGCGACCCGGCGCGGAAGATCGCGAGGGGGCGCACCCGTCGCCTCTGCCCGACGAAGGGACGGCTATTCCCCGCTTCCGTGGCGGATGATGCGGCCTTCGACCATGTAGATCACATCCTCCGCGATGTTGGTGGCATGGTCGGCAATTCGTTCGAGGTTGCGTGAGACGGCCAAGAGGTTCAACAACACGGGAATCCGCCCGGGGTCCTGCTGCATGAGCTGCTCGGCCTTGCGGCGGATCTCGTGTTTCATTTGATCGACTTCGTTGTCGCGGGCGCAGACATTGTGGCCCAGCCGGGCATCGAGATTCACCAGGGCATCGAGGCTGTCGCGGAGCATCCGCTGCGTCTTCTGCCACATGCCCGCCAGATCGAAGGGAATCTCCATCGTCGCCTGGGAACAGATGGTGACCACTTTTCGGGCGATGTTCACCGCCAGGTCGCCGATCCGCTCGAGGTCGCTGTTCATCTTCATCGCGGCCACGATGAACCTCAGGTCCGAGGCCACCGGCTGGTGCAGCGCCAGGGCCTTCAGGCACTCTTCCTCGACCTCGACCTCGCGCTGGTCGATCTCCAAGTCGCGCCGCTCCACGCGCCGGGCCAACTCGGGCTCCCGCTCCAGTAACGCGCGGACCGCCATCTGCACCTGCTCCTCGACCAAAGCGCAAAGCGAGAGGAGATTCTTCTTGAGGCGGTCGATCTCCCGCTGAAGATGGACAGACATCGTGCTTCCCCCTGGAGGCGTCTGTTGGGTTCTTGCCCGGGCGCACCGCGCCACCACGGTATCTTACTCAAATCGGCCAGGGAAGGAATCCTCGGTTTCGTCGCGGGCCTGGCGCTCGAAGGGGTTGTCGAAATAGGGATCGCGCCCGGCCAGCCATAGCCGGACCCAGTGGAACAGGTAGGCAGGCACGAACAGGGGCCCCCAGCGCTCGTACTGGCGCACGTGGACCATTTCGTGCCGTTGGCATGCGTCCAAGGCTTCTTGGGAACGCCCCAGCACCGTGTGCCCGAACGTCACGGCCGAGACCCCGGGCACCAGCGGGAAGATCCTCAGGAGCGTGGCCACCCCGCCACCCCAGAACTCCAGGACGCGGCCGGTCCGCCGGACCCTTCCGCCGGTCGCCAAGCCCAGTCCGCCGAGAAGCAGTCCGACGAGCGTCCAAGGCAGGGCCCAGAGGACGACCGCGATCGTCTTGCACGCGCGCATCGGGCCTTTGGCTCAGTTGCTTGTGTCCTTGACCGAGAATTCCACCGACGATTGCCCGACCTTCTTGCTCTTCAGGTCCACCACGGTCAGTTGGAGGGTGTGCTTGCCCGCATAGATCCGCTTGGGGATGCGGAGGTGATAGACCAGGAAAAAATCGCGGCGCGGGTTGCGGCAGGTTTCCTCGGTGGTGCCCAGGTGGCGTTCGGCAACCTGCTGATTCCGGCTGTCGAAGATCCGGTAGCTGCCTTCGAGGGCGGTCTGAAAGCCCTTGGGCGTTTCCTCGCTGGTGAAGTTCTCGATTTCGACGTACAGGAGCGCTTCTTCGTCGGGCAGGAACTCGCACTTGGCGAAGGGCTTGTAGTCGCCGTAGCTTTGCACCTGGGTGATGAACGTCAGATTGCGAAGGACCAAGGGCGCCAGGGACCCCAGGGGCACCAGCGCGGCGGCGAGCTGCTCGCGCGCCTCGCCCGCGCGGCGCGAGGCGTCGGACACCCGCTGCGCGTCGAGCCAAACGCCCAGGCCGTACAGCTCGCGGCGCCAGAAGTCCTGAACGCCCGGCGGCGCGCCGGGGATGGGCCGCAGCGCCTCGTCGCGCCGTCCTGCCGCCAGCGAGAGCATCCGTAGTCGGGCGTGTTTGTCGGCTGCGTCCTCCCCGCCTTCGGCCTCGCGAAGTTCGGTCTCGAGGGCCGCGATCGACGCCATCAAGTGGTCTTTCCACGAGAGGCTTGCCGGACGGTACGACGCCGGCTCGATCCCTTCCGCGGCCGACTGCTTGGGGGAGGCGTCGGTCGGCGCCGCTTGCGGTGCGGGTTGGTCCGGTGGCGAGAGCCTGGCAGATGGAGAGGTCCCCGGGGTGGCGGTGTCGCCGGCCGGTTGCCCGGGCGAAGCAGGCGGATTGCCCCCCGTACCGCCTGCCGGCAAGACCTGCGGCGCTTGCGCCATCGCGCGCCGCTGGTCCATCTGGCGCCGGTACGCCAAGGCCGCCCGAAACGCCTGCACCACGGCGGGCCATAGCGCCGGATCGGTTTGACGCAGGTCCGCGGCCAGGCGTTCCCTCGCCGCGGGATCCAGTTTCTCGGCTTCGGTCACTTGGTCCAAGAGTTCATCGACCGATGGCGTATTCGGCGTGCCGTGCTGGCTGGTGGCCGAGGTGTACGACATCCCCGCGACCGGAGTTGCCGGCCCGCCGCCCGGTACCGGGACCGCCGCGGAACTGGGCGCCGAGACCCCAGGGCTGGCCCCCGAAGCAGGCGTGGGAGAAGGAGGGCCAGGCTCTCGACGGCCGTCTGCCGTCCATGGCGAACTCGCACAGCCCGCCACGGCGGCCAACGCCGCCACACCGACCAACCTGATCCACAACGCGCGATCCATGCGCAAGCACCCGGCCATGTCGCAAGCACCCGCAGAGGAGGGGGCGAATCATACACAAAACGCACCGGCAACGCAACCCGGGCTGTCGAGCACTACCTCTGGGTAGTACCGGATGCCAAATGCTGCGGGGATGCAACACGGACCAACAGTCGCTCGAGCACGGTTTGTGGCGCAAGCCGACTAGCCCCCTTGAGGTCCAGATCGGCCTCGAGCAACCACTGGTAGAGCCGCTGGCCTCGCTCGCGCCCCAGGCGGCGTAGTTGCCGTTCCGTGGCAGGCAGGTAGTAGGGGTGGACCCCGACTTGCTCGAGCGCGGATCGAAGCGACATGCGCCGACCGGCGGATTCGGCATCCACTACCAGACGGGTGGCGGCAGCCAAGCGACGCAGGGGCGCCGCGGCCTGCGCGAGGATGCCGACCGGGCTTTCGCCCGCCAGCAGCAGCCGATCGAGTTCCACCAGGGCCTTGGGCAAGTTCCCATCGAGCGCGGCCTCGATCATGACCCAGGTCGTCCTGGCGCGCCACGCCGCAAGCTGCCCAACCATGTCGGCGTTGACTTTTCCCCCCGGGCCGGCCGAGACGGCCAGTTTCGCCAACTCTTGATCGAGAAGCCCCAATTCGGCGCCGATCATCTCGGCCAATGCCTCGGCTGCCGGCTGGGCCAGGTCGATCCCGTGCGCGTGTTTGGCCCAACCGACCAGCCACGAGGGCAGGCTCTTGGTGTCCGGCGCCGCGCAGCGGATCTGGAGCCCCTTGGCGTCGACCGCCTTGTACAGCCGCGTGTTGGCGGCCCAGGACTGGACATCGAGCACCAACACGTTCGTCGAGCGGGGCCGTGCGACGTAGGCCTCCAACTGCGCCCGGTAGCGGGTGACGAACTCGTCCGCCTCTTCAATCAGCACGAGCCGCTTGCTCCCGAACATGGCTCGAGTCGAGAGATCCTCCTCGACGTCGCGCCATTGGGCGCTTGGCCCCTCGAAGGTGGAAAGCGAGAAATCGGCGTCGCCCTCGCCCAGCACGGCCTTCCGAAGCGCAAGCAGCGTGCGGCGCTTGAGGAAGTCCTCGTCGCCGAACACCACGCACACCGCGGCCGGCGGGTAGTTGCGCGGGGCCATCAGGTAGTCGATTGCCGAGACGGTGTTCGCCATATCCGGCAGTATACCCGCTTGCCGCCCCAACCCCTAATCCCCAATCCCCAATCCCTAATCCCTCAGCCTCCCCTACCGCCCGATCACGTAGTACATGGTGGTCGGCCGGAGTCGGATCTCGTCCGCGGTGCCTGCCGCGGTCTGGGGATAGCCGTTTTCGTCGAGCGGCGTGACCGTCAGGCGGCCGGCGTCGGCCCGCTTGAACCGCACCGTGCCCTGGAGTTCGCGGACCATCCAAGGATCCTGGCCGATGTTCTTGATCCGCAGGACGCCCTGGCCGGCCGGCTCGGTCTCGAACCGGCTCGCCTTCTCTTCGGACATGACTTGAAGCAGCATGCGCTCGGACGAGGCCAGGGGCCGCCCGTCGAGACTCACGGCGACCACGTGGCCCAGCGGCATCTTCGATTCGATCGTCACGTCGCCCAGGTTTACGGGGCCGGCCTCGGCCAGCGCCCCGCCGATCCCTTGGGCGGCCGGGGCGTTGATCCAGAGCACGCCGCGGCCGTAGTCGAGTTTCAACTCGCCGGTGCTGCTGGTCACCGTTTGTCGGGCGCGGTCGATATAGGGGGCAAGGTTGGCGATCTTCGCCGGTCCGCCGCTTGCGGTGAAGTTCACGTTCGTGCGTCCGGCGAGGTGGACCAAGGGGTCGATCACGCTGCCCGGCTTGAGGCTTGCGCCTTGAGGAACGTCCTTCAGCCGTAGCTCGTCAAGATGGGCGTCCTGCGGCAAGGGCGTGCCCTTGAGGTCCAAGAGGTCGTCCACCTTGAGGTCCAGCTCGACGAGCGTCTGGCCCTCGGCCACCAGGCCCTTGCGGTAGATGAGGGCCGCGGCGGGGAACTGGCCCAGCATGGCCGGCGTCATCAGCGTCCACGGCTGCATGAAGAAGTTCGGCTTGACGCTCCACGTGGGACCGTCGAACGAGAAGTGTACCACGGCGTCGCTCCCCTGAAGGGCCCCGTAGACGGCGTAGAACAGCGGGGCCTCGGACCGGTAGCGGTTCGGACGGCACCAGGTCGTCTCGGAGATCATCGAGGGCTTGCCGTTGTAGCTGGGGTCGAACGCGGGATGAGCGAAGACCTTGGGCTTGCCGGGCTGTTCCGCCTCGAACCGAAAGATGCTGCGGTCCGAGTACGTGTGCCCGTCGCGGATCGACCAGGCCGCCGAATCGCCCTTGTGGTTGCAGCCCAAGTACCCGTGCCGGTCGATGAAGTCGCCCACGGTGTACGTCAGCTTCTCGAGCGGCCCGAACACCTCGGGGCTGGCCGTGGCCCAGTTCGAGGCGGTGATGACGCCCTTGAACCCCAGTTCACGGAGGAACTGGTACGTCTGGCGGTAGAACTCGCGCTGGCTTTCGACGAGGAACCGGGCCGTGTCCTTGTCGCGGGCGGTCTTCTCGTTGAACATATTCCACAGCGGCCGGAACGCGATGCGTCGCTGGTCGGGCTTGTCGCGCGGCAATCGCGCGCCCTTCCACGCCGCCAAGGCCGCATCGAGCGAGCCGTACTTCTTCGCCAGCCACTCGGCGAACTGCGTCTCGACGATGCGAAGCTGCGGCTCGGGCAGATTGGCGGCGGCGAACGTCCAGAAGAAATACGAGTCTTCGTTGACCATCTCCAGCCCCATCACCGCCGGCTCGTCCACCAATCGCTTGCCGGTCTTCGGGTGCGGCGTGAGCAACAGGGCCTTCCACCAGGCGCGGTACTGCTCTTGGAAGTCGCGGTTGAAGTAGATCGCGGCGAAGGGGTGTTGCTTGCCGTCGTAGCCCTCCAACCAGGGCGTGCCGGGCTTGGGCCGCAGCCACAGCGGAAAGTAGATCGAGAAGTGGCAGTAGATGCCCTCGGCCTTCATGGCCTCGACCACGCGCAAGGCGCGTTGGACCCGCTCGGGCCGGAAATTGCCGCTCTCGTCGTAATAGCCGCCGTGGACCCGGCAGAGGTTGATGCCATACTTGGCCATGAACCGGGCGCAGCGGCGCAAGGCTTCGGGATCGTCGAGATCGCCGGGCGGCCCGTTGACCGCCCAGAAGCGGACCGGCTCGCCCGTCGCGGTGTGGATGAACCGCGAACCCTTCACCCCGATGAACCCGCCCTGGCCGGCGAACTCCTCATTCAACCCGCGCAGGTCGAACCCGGCCGAGGCCTCGAAGCGATCTTGCTTCGGGGCGAAGGGGAACCAACCTTTGTTCTCTTCGGCCAGGCGCCGAAAGTGCTCGGCGATCTCGGCCGGCTTGAGCGTTCCCTGCGGCTGGAACGGCTCGTTGGCCAGCACGAAGCAGTCGAGGTAGCCGTGGTGGCTGTTGGCGCTTTCCATCCGGAACCGGAAGGTGTTGGTTCCCTTCTTCAGCGCGACGCTGCCGACCTTGCTCCAAGCGATGAACCGCAGATCGGGCTTGCCGTCGGCCGCCACGTTCACCGAGCCCGCTTGCTCGCGCTTCAGGTCGATGGGCGTCCAAGGTCCCGCGTTCAGCTGGTACGAAAGCTTGCTCTGGACCGGGTTGGCCCGGACCCAGAAGTCGTACTGGCCCGCGGCGGGCGCGGCGACGCGGTACTCGGCCTCGCCCGGCTTCTGGTCGCTGAAGTGGCTGATGAAATCCCGGCCGGAGAACTGGTCGCGTTTGACCTGGTCGTACCACCAGGGATGCCGCACCACGTCGGCCTTGGCCGGCTTCTCGCCCTCGATCCACAGCACCTCGGCCCGGACAGCGCCGGACACCACCAAGAGGACCAGCAGGGTTCCCCATCGAACAGCTAGCGACATGGTGTGCATGGCGAACCTCGCAAAGCGTGACGGCCTGGATCGCGATGTCAGGCCGCAAACGATTCTCGTGCCAAGGCCAACGCGCCGTGGACGACCACGGCTTCGCCCAACTGCGCCGGCGCGAGGCGGAACGTGCCGCGCAGCGGCGGGAAGACGTACTGGTCCACGTAGCGGCGCAGCGGAGCCAACCAAAGGGATTCGCTCATCAGCGACACCCCGCCGCCTAGGACGACCACGCTCGGCGCCAGGAGGGTCAACACCTGGGCCACGGCCCAACCGTAGGTGCGGCACGCGCGGTCGATCGCTTCGGCCGCGAGCCGGTTGCCCGCGGCGGCCGCCTGCGCGATCACCTCGGTGGTGAGGCGGTCCGCGTGGCCGGCGCAGCGGCCGAGCAGATCGGCGGCATCGGGCTCGGCCGGGGGGCTGCGCGTCAACTGGGCAAGCACCGCGGCGCGAATGGCCCAGCCGCTGGCCAACGACTCGACGGTCTGGTCGGGGTTCTGGCAATCGGTTCCCGGGCGGAGGTGGCCGATTTCGGAGGCGACGCCCGAGGCTCCCTGGTAGAGATGCCCGTCGAGGACCAGCGATCCGCCGATGCCGCTGCCGACATTCGTGTAAAAGACGGCGCGGTGGCCCCTGCCCGCGCCGAACCGGGCTTCGGCCACGCCCGCGCTGTCCGAATCGTTGGCCAATAGCGTCGGCAGGCCCAGGGTCTGCCGGCACCAATCGGCCAGGGGAAACTCCTTCCAGCCCTCGACCTGGTGGCTGACGATCGTCCGGCCGCGCTGGGAATCGACGGGTCCGCCAAAACCAATGCCGATGGCGCGCACGCGGTGGCGAGCGATCAACGGCGGGGCGTGCTCGGCGATTTGCCGGCGGATGCCCTCGGCGCCGCCTTCGGGCCGGACATCGAGCCGGGCGAGTTCCGCCAGGGGCGGTCCCTCGCCCGTGCCCACGCCCAACTGGAGCTTCGTGCCCCCGATTTCAATGCCCAAGAGCATCAGAGTTCCTTGATCCGCAGGTTCCGGAACTCGATGTGCGCGCCGTGGCCGAGGAAGGCGATGTGCCCCTTCTGGCGCTTCAGGCCCGGATGCGCCTGGTGGTCCATCGGCTCCTTGATCTGGCTCAGGTCGGCGTCGA
>JANLFZ010000144.1:8762-12799 GCA_024653385.1 Thermoguttaceae bacterium
ACCGTGCCGTTGAGCGTCACCTTGACCCGCGACCCCTTGCAGCAGATCTCCTCGCTGTTCCACTGGCCGACCGGCTTGAGGAATCCCCGCTTGGCGGGCACGACGCCGTAGATCGAGCCGTGGTACTGGTAGGGCTGGAGGTTCTTGTACATGTCGCCCGTGTCGTCGAGGATCTGGATTTCCATGCCCACGTAGGCGGGGTTGCCCTCGAGGGGCGTGCGGATGCCGACGCCGTTGTTCGCGTTCGGCTCGAGTTTGAACTCGAACCGGAAGATGAAGTCGCCGTACTCCTTCTCGGTGTAGAGGTTCCCGCCGCCGTGCTTCTCGCAAATCAGTAACCCATCCTTGGCGACGTACCCCTTGGTCGAGCCCTGCCAGCCTTTGAGCGTCTTGCCGTCGAAGAGGCTCACGAAGCCCTCTTCCGGCTCCGCGGCGGGGGCCAACCCGGCGCCCACGAGGCACATCGCAACGATCCAGGTCCAGCGCATGGTTCGATTCTCCGGAATGAAATGAAAGGACTCGCAAGGCGGTTTGCCGCGCCACGAAAGCCGGGGCACGGTGCCACCGGAACGCTTCCGGCCCGGCACACCCGAAGGAGACAGTCCCCTTTTCGCGATCCTTCGCCGCGAAAATGGGGACAGTCCCCGTGGCCGGTTCACGGCGCGGTTCCCATTGTGCTTCGGGGGCGTCGGCCCGTCAATGGTCCCGAGGCGGCACCGGCCGGCCACGCTTTGGACGGCTCGAGGTGGCCGATGGCGGCACATCGTCGGCCGAGGGGGCACAACCTTGACGCGCTCGTTTTCGGCGGGCTAAGATCGGCCGGGAGGACCCGCCGCCGAGCGGGTCGAAGGCCGGAACCAGGGAAATCGAGATGCCCAAACGCGCGGCCCAACTCGCGCCGGATTCGGCGGTGCTCGACGCGATGCGCTCGGTGCTGGACGCCTCGCCCGAGCCGATCGCGGTCTCGAAACTGAAGTCGATCCTCAAAGGCCCCTTGCGGCGCGGCGAGGCGGAAGTCGTCGCGCTGTTGGAGGCCGAACGCTCGGCGGGGCGCGTGTTTCGCTACGCGCCTTACTCGGGCAAGTCGCCCCGCTACGGGCGCCAGTCGCCGGAGGTCTACGCCAGGCAGTTGGCGCTTGCGGCGCTGGCCCGAAAGGCCCAGACGCTCCGCGACGTCGAGCAATCGGTCGGCAAGCGGCTTAAGGACTACACGGCCGCCGACTGGAAGCGCCTCGTCGAACAACTGGTTGCGGAGAAGGCGGTTTTTCCGGCGCCCGGACCGACGGCTCGCTCGGCGGTGCGGTACAGCCTTCATCCGCCCGATCCGCGCGACTACCTGCGTTCCGTGGTCGCCCGATGGCGGAGGAACCTCGACCAGATCGCGGGTCGTCTGGCGGACTTCGGTATCCCTTCGACGGAAGTCACGGCCGCGGCCCTCGAAATGCTGGGAGACGCCGTGGGCCGCCGGCCCGCCTCCGGCGAGGCATCGCCTCTGGCGGACTCGGGACCGAGCCCGCGCCAGCCTGGTGCGCCTGCGGACTTCGCCTCCCGATTCGACGCGGCCTTCGCGCGGATCGACCGGCAACGAGGCTCGCACAACTTCGTGAGCCTGGTCGAGTTGCGCCGGGCGTTGGCCGATGTGGCGCGGGCCGATTTCGACCAGGGCATGCGCGACCTCCGCATGGCGGGACGCTACGAACTCAGTGGGGCCGAGAGCCTCGGCGGGCTGCGGCCCGAGGAACGCGAGGCCGCGATTCTCGAGGCGGGAAACCTGCTGCTCTACGTGTCGAGGAGGGACCGATGAGCACCGAGACATCGTCCCGCGCGCCGCACGAGGCCCACGATCTCGATGCCTTCTTCCAGGCGGTCGTGCGCACCAATCCGTTCCTCGCCAACGCGGTGACCGATCCGTCGGGCGAGGAGATCGACGTCGAGACGATCCACCGCAGTGAGTTCGAGGAGTTGATCGGCTATGCCGAGCAGGCGCACCGCCAACGAGGGCACCTGGGCCAGGTGGTCTGGGGCGAGCCGGGCATCGGCAAGAGCCACCTGCTGGCCCGGCTCTACCGCTGGGCCGCGCAAGGCGACCGGGCCGTGTGCGTGGTGTTGCACAATCTCCAGCCTCCGCCCGAGTACCTGCCCCGGTACATTTTGAAGTGCGTGATCCAGCGCCTGGTGCGGGGCCAGGCCGAGGCCTTTCACGGCACGCCGCTGTATTGGCTGGTGACCCGGGCGGTGCGCGAAGGGCTGCGGCAGTCGCGGCGCGATGCGCCGATCTCGGCCCGCGAGGCCCGCGACGCGTACCGGAAGGTGGTCAATAGCCTGGTGAGCGGGCATCCGGGAGCGGGGCCCGACGCCCGGACGATCTACCACGTGCTGTTTCACTTCTTCCTCGGGGCATACCGCGGCCAGTATCTTGACGGCAACGAGACGACGGCCGATCTGGCGGTGCGCTGGCTTGCGGGCGACGAGTTGGACCACGACGAGGCCCGCGAACTCGAACTGCGCTGCGGCGAAGACCGGGAGCACCCGGTCGCCCTGCCCGGCACGCAGGCCGTCGAAAGCGTCCTGGTGGCGCTGGCCGAACTGGCGTGGCTTGGCGGGCAGCCGTTCGTGCTCGCCTTCGATCAGGTCGACAACCTGCAAGACGCGCAGATCGCCTCGCTGGCCCAATTCCTTCATCCGCTGATCGACCACGCGAGGAACCTGTTCGTGGTCGTCTCGGGGGTGCAGTCGCGGTTGCTTCATTTTCTCGAGCACGGGGTGATTCTGCGCGCGGCCTGGGAGCGGATCGCTCAGGACGAGCGGGGCATTCGTGTCGGCCGTATTCGGAAGGAACAGGCCCGCCAGCTTCTCGACGCCCGGCTCGAGAAGTTCGTGGAGCCGTATGTCACCGTGCCGGGCGTCAAGGCGCGATTGCACGAGGATGGCCTGTTTCCGCTGGGCCAGGCGTGGTTCGAGCAGCGGACGGGCGAGGCGGTCGACTTTCGGCCCCGCGATGTCATCAATTGGGCCCGCGATCGCTGGCGCGAGATCCAACGGCGGATCGGCCAGTTGGGCGGTCCGGCCTGGCTGGCGGCGTGGCCGGACCCTTGCCCCGAGGCGCCGCACGCGGTGGTTCCACCGACGGAAGACGAATTGGCGCGGCGGATCGACGAACAGGCCGCGCGCCGCCTGGGCCAGCAACTCCAGCGGCGCCAGCGCGAGCCCGAGTCGCTCCCCGCCGACGCCGCGAACCTGGCCGGGTTGGTCGAAACACTGTTGCGGCAGTGTCTCGACCCGGCGTGGGGCTACCGGCTGCGCCAGATCGAGCGACCCGCGCCGGTGCGCGCCGGCCGGCTGCGGGTGTACGACCTCGTGCTCACCTCCCAGGCGGACCAAGAGGGCACGACGCTTCGCACGGGCGTGACTTTTTTGGTCACGCCCAACCGGACCTCGGCTGCCGCCGCGCTACGACGGATGGTCGACGACGAACCGCCCCCGCAGCGAGTCGTGCTGGTTTGCGACGCGCGCCGGCCGCTGGTTCTGGGACCCAAGGGCCAGGAGTACCTCGATCTCCTCCAAGCCCGTGGCCCTGAGCGGTTCCAGGTCATTCATCTCACCTTCCCCCAGTATGCCGAGTTGGACGCGCTTCAGGCCGTTGTGGGCGATGCGCGCACGGGCGATCTCGAAGTCGACCTGGCCGGCGGTCATGTCCGGCGCATCAGCGAGGCGGAAGCCGTTGCGTCGCATCACCGCAACGACCGCTACCGCGGCAACGCCCTGCTGTCGCTGCTCTTGGGATGACCGCGCCGCAAGGTGCCGGGGAAACCAGAGCGCGACGTTGTAACCGCTTGCGTGCCCGTACCTTTCACGCGCGAGGGGGGCTCTCGGACCCTACGAGGCAATGGGCACCTCGATTAGCCGCGGCACGTCGGCCGCCAGCGCGTCGCGCACGGCCTGCGACAGCTCGTCGGGCTCGCCAACGCGCTCGGCGGCGACCCCGAACGAGCGGGCCAGGGCGAGGTAGTCGATCGCCGGGTCGAGGACATCCAGCC
>JANLFZ010000145.1:0-1392 GCA_024653385.1 Thermoguttaceae bacterium
CGCGGATCACGCGGATTTCGGCTCCGGATATTTGACCCGGCCGTGATAGTTGGCGATGAGCGACTTGATCATCGAGTCCTCGATCGTGCGGAGTTCGCGCAGGGTCAGGCCGCTCTCGTCGAACTGGCCGTCGTCGAGTTTGCGTTCGGCGACCTCGCGCACGAGTCCCTCGATGCGCGACGGGGCCGGATCGACCAGGGCGCGGCTGGCGCTTTCGACCGAGTCGGCCAGCATGAGCACGCCGGCCTCGCGGGTTTGCGGCTTGGGCCCCGGGTAGCGGTAGAGGTTCTCGTCGACCTCGCCGCCGTTGGGGTTCTGCTGGCATTGCTCCGTCGCGCGGCTGTAGAAGTACTCGACGAGGGTGGTGCCGTGATGCTGTTCGATGAAGTCGATGATGGGCCGCGGCAAGCCGTGCTGGCGCGCCAGGTCGGCCCCGTCTTTCACATGCGAGATGATCACCAGCGTGCTCATCGCCGGGGCCAACGACTCGTGCCGGTTGCCGTCGCGCGCCTGGTTCTCGACGAAGTACCCCGGCTTGAGCATCTTGCCGATATCGTGGTAGTAGGCCCCGACGCGCGCCAACAGGCCGCGCGCGCCGATGGCCTCCGCGGCCGCCTCGGCGATCGAGCCCACGGTGATCGAGTGGTTGTAGGTGCTTGGCGCGCGGCGGACCAGTTCCTGGAGGAGCGGGTGGGAGACGTCGGCCAGCTCGAGGAGGCTCAGGTCGGTCAACACGTCGAACCACCGCTCGACGAACGGCAAGAGCACGGTCAAGAGCAAGGCGGCCGCTAGGGCCCACAGACCGTTGCATCCCGCGGTGGCGAGCAAGCTCTGGTTGACGGGTTGCCCGTCCAGCACCGCCAGGCCGACCGTCAGCAGAATCGCCGCGACACCCGCCGACAGCCCCACGTAGGTGAGCTTGCTGCGGGTGCGGATACTTCCCAGGTGGAGCACGGCCGTGGCCGTGACGCCCATCCAGAGCAAGAACCCCGATAATCCCTGGCCGGTGGCGGCTGCCAGCACCAGCGCGACGACCGCCGAGAGGACCAGAGCGACCTCCTGGCGGTACGCGATGGCGACGATCTGGCCGAACACGAGGACCGGGATGACCTCGGCCCGCCACGCGTCGTTTGCCGACCAGGTCCCCAGGACGATGCACAGCACGATCAGGGCGAGCATCGTGGTCAACCGGCCCAGGTGGACCAACAGCGGCCGTTCGCAGCGGTAGAGATAGACGGCCGACAGCGCGAACAGCGCGAGAATCAAGGCGGTGACGGCGCCGGCGCGGAGGAGCTTGGCTTCGAGCGGGCGCTGGCGCATCGTTGCCTCGTGTTCCAGGCGGAGCAAGCGGATCTCGTCTTCGCCCAGCGGCTGCCCGGCCCCCGCGAGGGT
>JANLFZ010000145.1:1402-3940 GCA_024653385.1 Thermoguttaceae bacterium
ACTACGCGCCGGGCCAGACCCTCGCGGTGGCCCGGCGCGTAGTTGACCACCACATCGTCCACGGCCGCGGCGGCCTCTTCAATCGCCTTGAAGGTCTCCCGCTCATCGAGCTTCAGCAGCGGAGTGACCGCCAGCCGGTGGCGGATCCACGCGAAGGCCGGATCGGCCAGATCGCGGTTGTTCAGCTCGCGGCACAATCCCCGGTGGAGCGGGGAGTCGGGCACGACGAGCACGTCGGCCACGCGGACCTCGCGCGGGGCCTCGCGGTGGCCGGCCGGATAGACGACGATCACCGCGCGATTGCCCTGGCTCGGTTTCTCCAACAGCAGGCCGGTCTCGCGGAACGGGGCCAACGCGGCCTCGACCCCGCGCCGCAGATCGTCGGGCCGCCAGAACTCGCCCAGCGCCACGCGGAACTTCTCGAACCGCATGAGCGATTCCTCTTCGGACAGACTCGACGGGGCGTCCCCGACCTGGAAATTACCCCAGATCTTCTGAAGCCCGGGGTCGCCGTACCCGTCGGCGGCCATCACCTCGTCGACCGCGGCGACCAGTAGGGACGGAATCCGGTCCAAGGGCTGCGGATCGAGCACGTAGACCGATGCGGTCTGGCGGCGTGCGCGGTCGCGGGCGGTGTCGGTCGACGAACGGTCGACGGCCTCGAAGGGGACGCGCGCGGCCAGGCTCTGCGGGAGCACCTGCCCCGTGCGGTAGGCGAAGGGCGGGGACCAGCCGCACACGGCGACGCACAGGAGCACGGCCGCGCCGAGACCCAGCCCCACGCGCGCCAACACGTCGCCGCGCCGCAGGCTGGCCCAGGCGCGGTCCCAGCGGCCCGGAGGCAGCTCGATGGCCGCCACCCGCTCCCACCGCGTTCTGCGCTGCGTTCCACTGGCCATGGTTGCGACCCGCTAGTGAACCCGCCGCCGGGCCGGCTTCTCTTCGTACGCCAAGACGATCTCCTGCACCAGAGGATGGCGCACGATGTCGGCCTCGGTCAGCTCGACGACCGCGATGCCCGCGATGTGCCGCAGCCGACGGATCGCGTCGACCAAGCCGCTCCGCTGGTGTTCGGGCAGGTCGATCTGCGTCGTGTCGCCGGAGACGACGATCTTCGAGTTGTTCCCCATGCGCGTCAGGAACATCTTCATCTGCGCGACGGTCGTGTTCTGCGCCTCGTCGAGGATCATGAAGGCGTCGTTGAGCGTCCGGCCGCGCATGTAGGCCAGCGGAATCACCTCGATCACGTCCTGCTCGGTGTTCCGCTTGATCGTGTCGTGGTCCATCATCTCGTGGAGGGCGTCCATCAGCGGGCGGAGATAGGGGTTGATCTTGGCCTGGAGATCGCCGGGCAAGAACCCCAAGCTCTCGCCCGCCTCGACCGCCGGACGCGCCAGAACGATTTTGCGCACCCGCTCGGCCCGCAACGCCGCCACCGCCGCGGCCACCGCCAAGTAGGTCTTTCCCGTCCCCGCCGGACCGTCGCAGAACACGATGTCGTGCTGGCGCACCGCGTGGACATACTGCGCCTGGCCCGGCGTGCGCGGCCGGATTTGCCGGGCACTGTAGACCGACAACGGGGGGGTCTCGGCGTGGGGCTGGCCGTTGCGCACGTCGGTCAAGAGCCGGGCGACATCGTCCGGGGCCAACTCGCCCAGCCGGTTGGCTTGCGACTGGAGCTGCTCCAAGACCTCGGTGGCGCGCGATACGGCTTCCTCCTCACCCTCGACGTGGATGCGGCCGTCGTGGACGGTGATCCGCACGCCCAGCGCCTCCCGAATCCTCCGGAGGTGCTGGTCCCGCGCGCCCAGCATGGTCAGCAACGTCTTGGAGCTGACCACGGCGATTTGGTTTTCGGCCATCAAGATCGGCGCCGGCATCGCGCCGGCGCGTGGGGTCCACCTTGTTTATTGATACTCTGCATTATATCGCCCGCCAAAACCGCGGATACCGCCTACAGCTCCGCCAGGCTGGCGATGTAGGTGTGACAGTGGGGGCAAATATGCAGGTGAGCGGGAATCTCCCGATTGCACCGGTCGCACGCCTTGACCGCCGAGGACACGCCATCGGCGGCAGCCGGACCGCCCGACTGCCCTGGGCCAGCAGCTCCCTCGCCCTCGACCGGGCCAATAAGACCCAGGATCGCGTCTTCCGAAAGGTCCGGGGTTCGGGTTCGCGGCACCCGGACCCGCGACTTGCAGACCGGGCACATGCCCATCTTGCCCGCGAAATCGTCCGGGACCTTCAATGCATGCCCGTTCGGACAGACCACACGAATCGCCATCGCACGTCCCTCCGACGCCCCCTCCGCTGCCGTTCATCATAGCTTCCGCAAGAGGGCAACGGTAGCTACCAGTTGGAGTCGGGGCGACGAGCCGTTCGATGTACTATATTAGATGGGTATGGCATCCGCCAGAGGACGTAACTCGCCCACGCGCGTGAGGCAACCCGGCATGCATGGGAGGCATCCACGCCCCAAGCCACACCGCGCCCCGCTGGACTGCATCACCGGCATGCAATGCCCGCGTTCCGTTCATC
>JANLFZ010000145.1:3950-7081 GCA_024653385.1 Thermoguttaceae bacterium
GTCCAAACGCCCAGCACGCGTACGCAGCCGGTGCCGCCAAGAGGACCGAGTCCAAGAGGTCCAGCACGCCCCCGAAGCCGGGCATCCAGGTGCTGGAGTCTTTGCGATTGGCGTCACGTTTCAGGAGCGATTCGGCTAGGTCACCGACAATGCCCACCCCGCCAACGAGTACGCCAAAGACCATCCAGCCCCACCAGGGTGTATAGCAACATGCCCCATCATGGTATGTTGATGCGGTCGCGGGAACCAGCCAGCGGAAGGTCATCCAGGCCCCCACCAAGGCGAAACCCACGGCCCCCGCGGCACCCTCGACGGTCTTGCCCGGGCTGAGCACGGGGGCCATCTTGTGGCGGCCGAGGAGCCGGCCGACCGCGTACGCGCCGGTGTCGCCCATCTTCACCACGATCACTAGGGACGCGAGGGCTCCGACGCCCCATCCCAGGCGCAGCCGGACCACGAAACTCAAGAGCAGCCCCACGTAGACCACGGCGAACAGCGCGGCAGCCAGGTTCCTCATGGCAGAGCCGGGCCGATCGAATCGCCACATCTCGCCGAGGAAGAGGGCCACGGCCGCCAGCGTGAAGGCGAAATCGATCGAAAGCACCCCGACGCCGCGCGCCAGTCCGAGACGCGATGCCTCGGCCGCGCCCCCCAGCGCCAACTGCCCCACCCAAGCGTAACCGACCACCAAGAGATTGCCGGCGTAGACGAGCCAGGCGATGGGTCGCATTCCCGCGGCGCCGAGCAAACCAAGGGTCTCTTCCGTGGCGAGAACGCACAATGCGGCGGCCAGCGGCATTAGATAGGTTCCCGGAACGGCGGCTTGGTGATCGAGCCAGCACAGTCCCACCAGCGCGGCGATGAACAGCGTTCCGAGACTAAGTCGCCAGCGGAGCAAGGAGGGGGCAACCCAGGGGGTGATCGAGGGGAAACACAAGGAATCGGGCTTGCCCGACCGTCCCATGCTAACCCGTCGGGGGTCGTCCGGCAACCGTCAGGCTCCCTGGCGCAGCGCCTCGAGGATTTTCATCCGGGCTGCTTGCCAGGCCGGCACGATGCCCGCCAGAAGTCCCACGAGCAAGGACACGGCCAAGCCGGTCAAGCCGAGCTGAAGCGAAGGACCGAACGAGACGGCGACTCCCTCGGCGCCGACACCGAAGTTACCCCATCCGAGGGCCACCATGGCCGAACCTGTCCCGATCAGTCCACCCAACACGCACACCAGCAAGCTCTCGGAGACGACCAACTGGAAGAGGCGACCGGGGCGCACGCCGATCGTCTGGAGGACCGCATGCTGGCGCACGCGGTCCTGCACGGCCATGACCGTGGTCGTCGCCACGAGCGAGAGGACCAATCCCAGACACGCATAGCCGAGCCACCGGGCGAAGACGACCAGATCGGCCAGGTCGGCCAGGGTGCTGGTCTGGAAGATGCCTTTGTTGCGGGTGGCGGTGGCGACCGCGCCGCCGCGGAAGGTGGCATCGATCGTCGCCGCGACCGCTTGGGCGTCGGCGTGTTCGGCCAGCCGGACCTCGAAGAGCGTCACCAGCCCCACCATCTCGGCGCCGCGGCTTTGTTGGAGGAACTCGAGGTGCGTGAAGATCAGGTTGTCTTCGGCGGAGGTCGACGAGCGGAATACGCCTGCCACGTGGACGGTCACCTCGCCGATCGAGAACGTGTTGCCGGGCCGGAGACCGCGGCGGCGGGCCACGCTTTGGCCCACCAAGGCCGCGTCGCGACGTGTTTCGAACGCGGCCCAGTCGCCGGCAAGAAGTTCCAGGTCGCGCGCGGCGCGGAGTCGATCGGCGGGCACGCCATGGAACATGACCACGTCGAGACTGGCGCGGCAATTGTTGGTAAAGACCAGAATCGGCAGCACGTCCTCCACGCCGTCGAGCCGGCCGATGGTCCGCGCGTAGTCCTGCGGCAGACGGCTGCTGGTCGGGCAGAAGCGGTTTTCCTGGAAAACCACGAGGGTCCGCGCGGCCTGCCGGTCGCCCGTAAGCCGGTCGAGGCCGTCTTGCACCGCGCCGACCACGCAGAACACGAACACCGCCACCCCGGCCCCGCTGACCGTCAGCGCGCTTCGCGTGCGGTGTCGCCAGAGATTCTTGAGAACGTAAGGAATCCAAGGGAGCATGGCTTTGGTTCCACGGTGCTTCAGGCGCTGCGCATCTTGCGTTGCGGCGCGCTGTCGGCCGGCTCGACGATCTTGCCGCGGTCCAGACGGCACATGCGCGTGGCGATGCTTGCCACCTCGGGGTCGTGCGTCACCACGAGCATCGTCATGCCCAACTCGGCGTTGAGCCGCCTGAGCAGGCGCTGGATGTGGAGGCTCGCGGCGGCATCGAGGTTGCCGGTCGGTTCGTCGGCCACGACGATCGTGGGGTTGGCCACGATGGCGCGGGCGATGCCCACCCGCTGCTCTTGCCCGCCCGAGAGTTGCCGCGGATAGTGGTTCATCCGGTCCGTCAGGCCGACGGCCTCCAGCGCCAGCTCGACGCGCTTGCGCCGCTCCGCGCGCGACATGGGCAAGAGCAAGAGCGGCAGTTCGACGTTCTCGTAGGTGGTCAGGACGGGCACGAGGTTGTGCGCCTGGAAGATGTAGCCCAGGTGCGCGGCTCGCCAGTCGGCCAACTGCCCGCGCGACAGGCGCGTGATGTCGGTCCCGCCGACGACGATCCGGCCTGCGTCGGGGCGGTCGATGCCGGCCAACAGGTTCAGCAGGGTGCTCTTTCCCGATCCGCTGGGTCCCATCAACGAGAGGAGGTCGCCCCGCTCGATGCGCAGATCGACCTGGTCGAGCGGGGTGATGACTTCGCCGCCCTTGGCGAACCGCTTGGTCAGACCGACGATTTCCACAAGTGCCATGCGTTGCTCCGCAGTCTAGGGGCTTGTCATGCCCAGGGTTGTATCCTCTCCGGCGATGTGGATCCGGTCGCCGTCTTTGAGGCGTTCGCGGCCGCCGGAGATCAGTTTGTCGGTGGCTTCGAGGCCCTCGAGGGTCTCGACCAGGCCGTCGGCCGCGGCACTGCCGAGCTTGACCCGGCGGCGCCGTGCCGTGCCGTCGGCCGCGGCCACCCAGACGTAGCGTTCGGCGCCGTCTTCTTCCACCACGGCCCGGGGCACCA
>JANLFZ010000145.1:7091-12717 GCA_024653385.1 Thermoguttaceae bacterium
TTTTGCGGCAGGCGTTTCGGGGGCGAGGAACGTGGCTTGAACGAGCATTTCGGGACGCACCGGAGGCGGCGGATCGAGAATCGCCACCTTGACCTCGAGCGTGTTCTTCTGGATGTTGGCCTGCGACGTGACTTGCAGCACCTCGCCCGCCATCGGCTCCGCCGCCGACGCGGTCTCGATCCGCACCTTCTGGCCGGGCTGCACGCGGGCGACGTCCTCCAGGCGCACGTCGCAGCGCACCTGGAGCATCGCCGGGTCGTACAGCGTCAGGATGGTGCTGGCGTCCTGGTTCGAGCCGGCGATCTGGCCCATCATCCTGGCGCCGGGCCGGGCCACCAGTTGCAGGACCCGGCCGGCCACCGGCGCCTTGACGATCGTGCGTTCCCATCGCAGCCGGGCCGATTCGACGGCCAGTTCGGCCTGCCGGACTCTCGCCTGGGCGGCTTCGAGCTTGGCTTTGGCGTCGGCCTGTTGTCTGGTTTCGTCGACCCGTAGCGCGAGCTGCCGTTGGAGCGCGTCGCGGCGTTGCGCCAGCGCGGCCACCATGCGTTCGAGGTGGGGCTTGCGCTGCCGCAGTTCGCCCAGCGCCGCCTCGGCCGCGTTCAGCTCGCCCTGGGCCTTCTCGAGCAGGCGCCCGGCGATCCCCGCGCCGGCGGCCCGTTTGCCTTCCACGTCGCGCTGCGCTACGTCGCGGCGTGCTTCGGCCGCCGTGATTTCGAAGGGCAGCCGGGCCAGTTCCTTCTCGGCCTGCGCCAGAAGCGAGCCGGCTTCGGCCAGCGCGGCCTCGAGGTGGACCGGCTGCTCCAGACGCAACCCGGCGGCGGCCAACTCCGCCTGGGCCCCGGCCAGCTCGGCCCGCTTGAGTTCGAGGTCGGCCTCGGCCTGTTTCAGGGCGAGTCGGGCGTCGGTGTCGATCAGCCGAGCCACTTCGTCGCCCGGCCGCACGTCTTGACCTTCGACCACCAAGACCTTTTCGATGATTCCCTCGATCAGGGACGAGACGACGATCGGCGTCGGGCGCGGCTCGATCCAACCCGCGGCTTGAAACAACGGCTGGCCCGCGGACCGCACCTCGCCTTGCACCACGACGACCGGCACCACGGTGACCGGCACGCGGGGCAAGAAGCTCTCCCGGGCGGCCCACGCGACCAACCCCGCGAACCCGGCGACAATCGCGGCCGGGAGGACGTAACGCGTCGCCACGTGGCGCGGCCGGGGAACCGCCGGGTCGCCCCGGGTTCGATCGATCGCCAGTTGTCGCAGGTCGACGTCGGTACTCATGGGCATTGGGGGGCAGATCTCGAATCTGCCGCGTCCTCGAGAGACGTAAGCCGGGCGGGTCGAGGGGGAAGTCGCCAAGATCAACGTCGATACACCCCGCTGGCCAGGATCGTCAGGTTTCCCTGGCCGTCACGCTTGGCCTTGCCGCGCACGACCACCTCGGACAGTTCCTTGACGCCTAGCAAGTTCTTGGCACCGGTGGCCACGAGCCGCCCGTCGGCGTCCACCACTTGGACCATCGCCGAGTTCGCGGCAACGGTCGCCGGCGCGTCGCAGCAGTAATCCCAGGGCGTGGGACAGCCGTCGCTGCAAGGTTTCAGGGAGGCATCGACGAGCGTGAACGCGGCAGCGCCCTCGACAAACGGATCCGTCGAACCGCCCACGCGCCCAACCGCCACAACCTCGTCGTTGTCCTTGGCGGTTCGACGCACTTCGGCCACGCTTTTGGCTCCGGCGGGTTCGTCGATCAGCACGTACGGGGTCGCCGTGCCGGCCGGCTTCCCGGGAGCCGGCTTGCCGGGATCCGACTGCGCGGCGCAACCAAGGGCCGCGGCGACCAAGAGGACGGCGCTCCATCTCGAAACCGGTTGGACCATGACACTTCCTTTCCTTCTTTTTCTTCTTTCCATTCGCACCTTGTCTGGAATGGCCCGCGCTTGCCAGGCCGCGACCTGGCAAGCGCGGGTGCCTAAACGGCTTTGAGGCTCTCGGCCACCGGCAGGCGCAAGGCGCGGACCGCCGGCGGGATCGCCCCGCACACCCCCAACATCAACCCCGTGCCGCACCCGACGAGAATCGCCACGCCGTCGATGCGCAGGGTAAAGGCCCCCATGGTGAACCGCAGCGCGATGCCGTTGACCGCGATCAGGGCGACCAGGGCCGCCACGAGCGACCCGGCCGAGGCCAGGAGGGCAGCCTCCTGAACCAGGCTGACGACCAGCGCCCCGCGGCGGAAGCCCAGGGCCTGAAGGGTCGCCAGTTCGCGGGTCCGGCCGGCCACGGCCCCGTACATCGTGTTGAGCCCCGCGAACACGCCGGCGGCCGCCACCAGGGCCGCCACCAGCCAGGCGACAAGCCGCACCGGCCGGTAGTGTTTTTCCAGCGACTGGTAGTAGGCGGTCTCGGACAGGGCCTCCAGCGCCAGGTCTCGCCGCTGCTTACAGAACATCGCGACCTCGGCCATGGACCCGCCCGGGCCCAAGAGCATGGCCACGAGGCTCAGATCCTGGCGTTTCGTGGCTTGCTGCAAGTCGGCCAGCGGGCACCAGAGTTCCGAGTCGAACGAGGACCCGCCGGCCGTGAACCGGCCGCTGATCCGCCATACGCGCCCTTCGAACCGGACTTGGCGGCCCGGTGAAAGGCTCTCGGCCGGACAGCCGAGTTTGGCGGGCGCGAGGCTGCCGGCCAGGACCTCGCCCGGTCCCGGCCACTTGCCCTCGACAATGCGGACCTGCCGCCGCACCAGGGGGGCGACGTGCGTCACGCCGCGGACAAGTCCCAACAGCGATCGGTCGTCGTCGCCCGTCCGAACCTGCGTGGCCAAGTAGAGTTCAGCCGACACGTGCTTCTGCCCGTAGCGCCGTTGCACCGCGGGCAAGCTCGCCGCCAACAAGTCCGGTGTTTGCGCGGGGACGGACGAGTTTTCCAGGCCCTCGCCAGCGCCCAGGGCGAAGACCAAGGCCACTTGGGGATCGCCACTGGTCGATAGCGACTGTTCCAGCCCGCGGATCGAGCCGACGATGACCAACACCAGCATCGACACGATGCCCAGGGCGCCGAGCGTCAACAGACTCCGCGACGGCCTGCGGAACAGGTTGCGCACCCCGTAGTCCCAGGGAAGAAACCTTCGGAACACCTTGCACCTCGCCAGAACGCGCGGGACGGGCGACGGGCCCATCCCAACGACCGTTGACTCGCGGCGCGCAACACCGCACCGCGAAAGGCGATCGGGCGAGTCTAGATCACCAGCGATGCCAGCAAGATGCGCACCTCGCGGCCCGAACAGACCGGCGCAAGGTATCTGTCGGCTGGCCCATGGATGGAAGACGCCGGACCAACGCCCGGAAAGATCGACTGCCCAGACAAAACTACCCAGACGAGTAGTTCGGGCTGTACGCTGCGAGAGACATCAGGCCGGACATCAACCGCACCCGAGCATATGCATCCGTGCATTCCGCAGTCGCCCGAAGGAGCCGCGGGCGCATCGGGCGTACCGGAAGGCGGAAGGCAACCGTCGTGATGCGGCTCCCCGCAGTCCGCGTGCAAGCCAAGCGCCAGCGGCGAATACCACGCCTCGCGACACACCAGGGGGCAGACGAGGATCCCCCAAATGGTGAGTAGTATGTGGAACTGGCGAGTCATCGGCGTAATGGCTTCCACGGGGTCACCCCAATTCTAATAGGTTTTATCGGACCAGGCAATGCGCCGCTTGATTGCTTTCCCCACGACGGTGGTACGGTCGCCTTGCGGTGGGCGGTCGATCGCGCGCGTCGCGGTGGGGGCGCAGGTCTTCGGCGAGGCTTGCGGTCGTAACGGTTTTCCCGGGCTCTTCACCACAATCTCGCCTCGATTGACCGGGGAATCTGCTTGCGGATTGGCGCGACCTTGGTACAGTCGAAAGAAGGTAGGGCAACGTGCTGGGCAAGGGACGTTTCATGGCCGATCCGCGTTATTCGCA
This sequence comes from Thermoguttaceae bacterium, assembly GCA_024653385.1. GTDB lineage: Bacteria > Planctomycetota > Planctomycetia > Pirellulales > Thermoguttaceae > JANLFZ01. The sequence continues at coordinate 11,050 of JANLFZ010000145.1, forward strand.
AGCCGACGACGAATTGGAGCTGCTGCTGCGCAACGCCGAACTGCGCGACGAGTTGGAGCCGTACTTCGACGAGGCGATCAGTCGAGTGACCGTGCAGCACCTGCCTTTGGCGGTCGAGAACGAGTACCTGGCGTCGATGCTTGCCTGGGAGTCGGCCCCGATCTTGCCGATCTACCGCTGGTTCGAGCCCGAGTTGCGTCCCCCGCGACCCGAGGCCCTCAGCGACGAGGACCTGCACACGATTCTCGGCGACGTGATCCGCAAGCTGTTCGAGAAGCGGATCGTGTTGGACTTCACCGACCATCTGTCCGACCGGGAGCTGTATCGGTTGATCTACCGCGACATTCTGCCGGCGCGCGAGAAGAAGGTCGACCTCGGTTCGAACTACATCCATTGGGATTGCGCCGGGGCCAGCGGCGATCCCGAGATCTGGCTGCGCTACTACGCCACGCCCGAGGAGCGGGCCGCCTGGGCCGAGACGTATCGTCAGCCGCTTCCGCCGCGAGCAAGGCCTCCGTACCCCCGGCAACTGCCGCGCGAGCCATCGTGACCGGCAGCGATGCGGTGGCGGTTCCGCGGGCGATAGGCGACCGGCGGGCCATGGCGCGGTCAACTCTTGGCCGCGTACCGTTCGGCGAACTCGAGGACCCAAAGGTCGATCAGCTCGGTGAACGAGGTCAAGTCGGCCTCGCCCAGGCGCTGATAGTGGGTGCGGTTGAAGAGTTCCTTGTTGCGAACCGTCGCCTTGGCCACGATCTCCAGGACGTACGCCTCGGTCATGGGGCGGATGATCACTTCGAAGCGGCTGAACCGCGTGGTGGGACGGTGGCGCGGCGCCAGCTCGAGGTCATCCCGAGAAACGGCCGCGCCCCAACCGCGTTCCGACACGACCGGTTCGAATTGGAATCCCGGCAATCGCCGCGCGACCTGCTGGAGACACTGGTCGATGTGGTCGGCAAGCTGGAGGCGGTACTGCGTGTGAAGGCGACGGAGTTCCTGTTCGTTCAGTGCCCGCTGGGCCTCGGCCCGCGCGCGGGCGTCGCTGGCACGCTGACCCCGTTCGATCGCCTTATCGAGTCGTTGTTGGAAGTCGGTCATGGATGCGGCGGTGAGGGAGGCGATTCGAGAGGCGGCGGCTCGACCGGCGGCGCGGTTTGTCCGGACGCCTCGGGATTGGCAGGCCCTTCGGGCGTAGCGGCCGGAGGTGGGGCCACCGGCGGAGGGCCATCCGGGGTAGGGGCGGCCGGAGACGCGGGGGGCGGCTGCGCCGGCGCGTCGCCACCGGCCGGCGGCAACGTGGCCTGATCGAGCGGGCGCGGTTCGTCCTTCTTGCGTGGCTCGTCCTTGCGGCGACCTTCGGGCCGCTTGCCTTGATCTTTCTTGCCCGGGTCTTCCTTCTTTCCGGCTTTCCCGTGCTGCAACTCGTAGAACTGGAGCAGGTCGCCGAAACTCCGCAACGGCTCCTTGCCGGCCTTCATGTCGTCGGTCAGGGGGGTCAGCGGCCGGGGCTTGGGCCGATGCGGTGGCGGGCCCTTCGGTGGGCGCGGGCCACCTTTTCCGGTAGGCCGGTGGACAAACGGCGGCCGCTCCCGACGCTGCGGAGGGCCCTGCGTGCCGGGACCGGCCGGCCCCGAGGTACCTTCCGGGCGGACCTGGCCTTCTCGCGGC
>JANLFZ010000146.1:0-3909 GCA_024653385.1 Thermoguttaceae bacterium
GGATACCTCGGCCAAGCGATCGCGCAAACCCGGCGGCGACGAGAGATGTTGTCGGCACACGATTTGCACATAGTCCATAACGGCGGTGTCTTCTGCCAAGTTTGATCGTCGCCCCCTCTGCGGCGGCAAACAAGGGGAATGCAATGAACGCCGAGATGAAGCACTACATCCGCCTCGCCAAACGGGTGAGCGAGGCTATGGGTTACCTCGAATTGGGGATGACACGGCAGGCTCTCGATCGGCTTGCAGCCCTGGAGCCGTTGGGGCCGTTCGAGGCGCAGGTGGCCTTTCTTCGCGGAGAGGCTTTGCGACTCGAGGGCCAGTTTGGCGAGGCGGCCCGCGCGTTCAAAAAAGCGGCGAAAAAACTGCCGACTCCCCTCGATCGGCCGGTGTGGTTCGCGTCGAGTGTGTGCTATCGGCAGTCGGGCGATGCCCTGAAAGCCGTCCAGATGCTCGCCCGGGCTAGAGGGGCCAGGTGAACAACTACGGCGGGTGGTACGATACCACCACGAGTTGTGTATCATGTCCGCGCCGGTGGCGTCGCTTGGCAGACTCAGGTGCGGGCTGTTTCAAGCTCGGTAAGCCGAGCCGCAATGCGCACGTCATCGGGGATCAACCCGCGCTGACGATTGCCCGAGAACTCCAGCTCCAAGTCGGCCAAGGCTTGTTTGATGGCCAGCAAGTTGCTCGGCGTGAGTCGGTCGATGAACAAGACCCCATCAAGGTGGTCGCACTCGTGCTGGACCACTCGGGCGTAAAGCCCGTCGATTTCCCACGTGACCTCTCGGCCGGACAGGTCGTAGGCGCTAAGTACGATCTTTTCCGGGCGTTTCACGGGTGCATAGATGTCGGGCAGACTCAGGCACCCCTCGCGATCTTCGGCCGAACCTTTGGATCGGAGGATCTCGGGATTGATGAAGACGTGTTCTTCGTCCTTCACCGCCGGGTCGCCGCTGGGGTTGACGACGATCAAACGGTACGGCAGATCAACCTGGTTGGCTGCCAGGCCGATCCCCTTGTTGGCGTACATCAGCTCGAGCATCTCGGCAACCATCTTGCGCAGACCGCCGTCGATGCGCCGAAGCGGCTTCGATCGATGCCTCAAGGTTGGGTGGGGGTACTTGATGATATGCACGGACGAGGCTCCCGAGAGTGCCCAAACATGCCCATTATAACCCATTTCTGGGGGCTGGCGAAGGCGGGTTGCTTCTCGCTCGGAACCGCGGCGTAGGCGTTTGACGTGGCGCCGTGGCTTGGCTAGAATGGCCACAATCACCCTAACCCATTTCCCGCCTTGATCTTCTGGAGACACCCCGATGATCCGCTCTTGCTCTGGCGGCAATGGGCCATGGCGAGTGGCCTCGGTCGGTTGGTTCCGGCGATCGGCTTGGACCTTTTTGTTGGCACTTTTGTTTTCGGCCATGGTCGCCCAAGGTGCCGAACCGGCGAAGGACCCCCTCGAAAGTCTGCGCCCGCGTCGCAGTGAATCGTCGGGCAAGCAGGGCCCCTCGGTCGAACCTCCGGCCGACGGCGCGGCCCGCACCTCGCTCTTTGGGCTTACGGCGGAGGGGTTCAAGTTCGTTTACGTGTTCGACCGTTCGGGAAGCATGGGCGGGGCCCCTCAGGAGGCCCTGCGCGCGGTCAAGGCCGAACTCCGCAAGAGCCTCGAGAACCTCGATACGGTCCACCAGTTCCAGATCATCTTCTACAACGAGCGGCCGGTGATCTTCAATCCGACGGGGGTGCAAGGCCGGCTGGCTTTTGCCAACCGGCAGACGAAGGAACGTGCGTTGCGTTTCGTCGATACGATCACGGCGGAGGGAGGCACCGAGCACGAAGAGGCGCTGAAGTTGGCGATCCGGCTGCGGCCCGACGTGATCTTCTTCCTTACCGATGGCGACGACCCGAAGCTCAACCGCCAGCAACTCGACCGTATCCAACGCTTGGCGTCGGGGATCACGATCCATGCGATCGAGTTCGGCTCGGGGCCTCCACCGAAGGATCCGAGTTTCCTGGCCACGCTGGCCGAGGAGAACGGCGGCGAGTACGTCTACGTGGACATTGCGAAGTTCGGGCGCTCGCCGGCGCGGGACAAGTGAGCCCCGTTGCGTCGATGCCTTGAGATCGCGCGAACTGGCGTTTTGCGGGCCTCCAGGGAGCAAGCGACATGACGGACCGTCGGGCGGCTGTGGTGACAGGGGCGTCGCGCGGCATTGGCCGGGCGATTGCCGAGGAGCTGGCGCGTCGGGGATACGCCGTGGTGGTCAACTATGCCACGCGGCCCGATGCCGCGCAGGAGGTGGTCCAAGGCATCGTGGCGGCCGGCGGACAGGCCGTCGCCGTGCGCGGCGACGTCGGCTCGCGCGACGACCGGGCTTCGTTGCTGCACACGGCCCTTGACCGGTTCGGCCGGCTCGATGTGCTGGTCAACAACGCGGGGATCACCTCGCAGGGACGCAAGGATGTGCTCGAGGCCACCGAAGAGAGTTGGGACCTGGTGTTCAACACCAACCTCAAGGGCCCGTTCTTCCTCGCGCAGGCCGCGGCAAACGAGATGATCCGGCTGATTCGCGCGGGCGTGGTGCCCGACGGCAAGATCATCAACATCTCGTCGTTGTCGGCATACGCGGTCTCGACGAACCGGGCCGACTATTGCATGGCGAAGGCCGCGATGGGCATGATGACGCGCCTATTGGCCCAGCGGCTCGCGCACGAGCGGATTTTCGTCTTCGAGGTTCGGCCGGGGGTCATCGAGAGCGACATGACGGCCCCGGTCCGCGAGAAATACGACCGCTTGATTGCCGAGGGGGCCTGGCCGATCCGCCGGTGGGGCAAACCGGAGGATGTCGCCCGCGCCGTCGCCGCCATCGTCGGCGACTACTTTCCCTTCAGCACCGGGCAGTGCTTCGACGTCGACGGCGGATTCCACATCCGGTCGATATGACGGGAGACCATAAGAGCAGCAGCCAGGACGAAGGCAGAGGGACCAGACGATGCCCGAGAAGACCGAGAGCCCCTTCGGCTTGTGGACGAGTCCGATCACGCCGCGGAGTCTTGCGGAGGACCGCCGCCTCGAAGGGGCCCGGTGGGACTCCGACGGCCGCACGATCGTCTGGTTGGAGGGCCGATCGGGTCGGGGGGTTTTGTTGGCCCAGTCCTCGCCTGCCGATGCGCCGCGCGAGTTGGCCCCCGATTGGGACGTTCGGGCGGAGGTGGCCTACGGGGGCGGCGACTTCGCGGTCCACGGGGGCTTCGTGTACTTCGTGGTCCACAAGACCGGACGCCTGTGCCGGCTGGCCCTGTCCGGAGGCCGGGCTCGTCCGATCACACCTGCCTTCGGCAAGGCCGCTTCGCCGGTCGTCTCGCCCGACGGCCGCTGGGTGGTCTATGTGCACCAGGACGACGACGAGATCGACCGTCTGGCCGTGGTCGATGCCGCGGGCAGCCACTGGCCGCAGGTGCTCGCCTCCGGTCGCGATTTCTACATGCAGCCTGCGTGGAGCCCCGACGGAACGCGATTGGCGTGGATCGCGTGGGACCAGCCGCAGATGCCTTGGGATGGTAGCCTCTTGTGTTCGGCCCGAGTCGAGTTGGGCGACGGGATTCTGCCTCGCCTTGGCGAGGTGGAAGTACTTGCCGGCGGTCCGGAGGTAGCCGTGCAGCAGCCCGAGTTCGCTCCCGACGGCCGGCATCTGCTGTTCATCTCCGATGAGACCGGCTGGGGGCGGATCGCGGTGATGGATCTGCGCACGCGCGATCGCCGCTGGATCACGCCCGAGGGCATCGACTACGGGCCTCCCGCGTGGGTCCAAGGCATGCGCTCCTACGCGATCGCGCACGATGGCCGGCAGGTGGTGGCGGCCGGATCCCGCTTGGGGCGGCACGTGCTCAGCCGGATCGATCTGGTCA
>JANLFZ010000146.1:3919-12695 GCA_024653385.1 Thermoguttaceae bacterium
GAACACGAACCGGCCTGCATGAGGTGACGTGGCGATCTGGTCACGGGCGAGACCTCGGCCATCGAACCGCTTGCCGAGTACCACGAGGTGGCCCAGATCGCCACGTCACCTCATGCAGGCCGGTTCGTGTTCGTCGGCAGCGGGCCGTCGTTGCCGCCCCGGGTCGTCGAGCACGATCTGGAGTCGGGCGCCACGCGGGTCGTCGCCCGAGCGTCGGCCGAAGTCGTCTTGCCCGAGGCCTTGGCCCACTGCGAGGCGGTTTCGTGGAGGTCGAGCGACGGCGAGGAGGTTCACGGGTTGTTCTATGCTCCGGCGAGCGACCGTTTCGTCGGCGTGGGCAAGCCGCCGCTGGTGGTGCTGGTCCACGGCGGGCCCACCTCGCAGGCCCGGGCGGGATGGAACAGCCAGGTCCAGTTCTTCGCCACGCGGGGCTATGCCGTGCTGCTGGTGAACTATCGCGGCAGCACCGGCTATGGTCGCCCGTACATGCTCAAGCTGCGGGGCAACTGGGGGCGATACGACGTGGAGGATTGCGTGGCGGCGGTCAGCCACTTTGCCGCGGCGGGACGCATCGACCCCAGCCGCACGGTGATCATGGGGGGAAGCGCCGGGGGTTTCACCGTGCTTCAGACCATGATCGACCATCCCGAGGCGTTCACGGCCGGAGTGTGCCTGTATGGCGTGGCGAACCAATTCCACCTGGCCTCGCAGACGCACAAGTTCGAGGCCCGCTACCTCGACTCGCTTCTGGGGCCCCTTCCCGAGGCTGCCCCGCGCTACCGCCAGCGGTCGCCGGTTCTCCATGCCGACCGCATCCGCCGGCCCATCGCGATCTTTCAGGGCGACCTGGATCGCGTGGTCCCGCGAGAGCAATCCGACGCGATTGTCGAAGCGCTGCGCCGCAACCGGACGCCCCACCCGTACCACGTCTACGAAGGCGAGGGCCACGGCTGGCGCAAGCGCGAAACGATCGAACACTTCTACCGCACCGTCGAGAGCTTCCTGCGCCAGTACGTGCTTTTCGCATGACCGGGGCCGGTCAGGTTCTCGAGGAAATCGACGTGGTTCCGGCCGCCGTTGGCGTTGTCGTTGCGTGGGCGCCACAGCTTGCTGACCAGGTCGAGATCGCCGTCGCCGTCGAAATCGGCGGCCACGGCCTCATGGCCACCCAGCTTCGCATCGAGGATCGCGCGTTCGGCAAACTGCCGGCCCTTCCCATCCATGTTCTCCCAGATGAACCACCGTGGCGGCTTGTCGCCGGGGATTCCTTCCATCTCGCAGGTGAAGATGTCGGGGTCGCCGTCGCCATCGAAGTCCGCCACGACCAACGAATGGTAGGCCCCGCGGCGGGCCGGATCGGCTTGGGGTAACTCGTGGAGTTGCCAACGGCCGCCGCGACCGTCGAGATTCTCGATCCACCCGATGCGCCCGGCGCGGATCTCGTTCTCGGTCATCACCAAATCCAGATCGCCGTCGCGGTCGAGGTCGAGCACGGCGCACCGGGTGGCCAAAGGATACGGCTTGTTGGGATTGCCGAAAGGGATGTTCTCGTGGACGGTCCACCGGACGCCCTTGCCATCGGCGTTTTCGAACCACTGGTTCGAGCGGACCACGTCGAGATCGCCGTCGCCGTCGAGGTCGCCCACGGCCGCGCCCGCGTGGACGGCCGGGCCGATGTCGTGGCGCTTCCACGGCTGCCGGGGATCGTCGGGAACACGATACCAGCGAAGGTTGTTCCGGTCGGACATGGTCACCACGTCGGTACGTCGGTCGCCGTCGACATCGCCCAGCACGACATCGTGAACGCCTCCCAGGTCCTTGTCGAACGCGATGCGCTCGAAGGGTTCCGCGCGGGGTTTGCCCGTGTTGCGGTACCATGCGCCGCCGGCCACGAAGTCGAGCCAGCCATCGCCATCGACATCGAACACCGCGCCGCCCACGTCCGACGGCGACTGGTCGCCCAGCTTGTGGCGCACCCAGCGGTCGGGCGATTCCATCCGGTACCAGAGGATCTCTCCGCGGCTTCGCCCGGTGATGAAATCGGGCCGTCCGTCGCGGTCCAGGTCGGCCGCGGCGGTCTGGCCCCACGAGTCGCCAGGCAACTCGCGGTCGGCAAAGTGGTGGCGGAATCGCAACTCGGCTCCCAGGGCCGCCAGGCTGCATCCCAGAGCGATAGCCCCGGCAAGAAGCACACGTGGCACGCGCATCGCGGTCTCCTCTCCCATCAGACTCGCGGGCGCCGAGCGCGGCGGAAACCGCGCATCGGCGCAAGCAGACGCCAAGTCACCGAAACGGAGTCTACCGTAGAAGGCCCCGTCGGGCTTGTCAATGGCCCAGCGTGTTTGTCGCTTCAGCCCCGATTGCCCGCGGCCCGGTCTGTCGCGTAGGATGACCCGAGTGCGCGGCCCGCGCGCGGCCGTGCCCTTTGGCTTGTGGAGGACATCACGATGAGGCGGACATGGTTCCTGGGTGCGGCCCTCGGGTGGATCGCGATCGCCGGTTGCGGCATCGCCCTGGCCGAGGAAGAGATCGTCGTCAACCCGGATTTTGCGAAGGCCGGCGCCGACGGCCATCCGGCAGGCTGGTCGATCTGGACCGCAGAGGTCGAAGGGGCGCGCACGACCGCGCGGTGCGTTTCCGGCGGCTTGCAGATCGACGCGCCCGGCCGGCCGTTCGCCGTGGGCGGAGTGCGGCAGGATCTGCGCCCGATCCGAGGCGGTACCCCCTACGCGGTCGAGGTCCGCTGCCAGGTCGACAACGTGCCGAGCCCCTATCGCGCGGTGCTGGTTCGGCTCACGTGGACCCGGGGCGGAAGCGCCCTTCACCCCGCGGGCATGTACGTGCGCGGCCCGTCGGCCGACGGGAAAAAGCTGGTGTTCCGCGACGTACTGGTCGCCCCCAAGGAGGCCGACGGGGCGCGGCTCTCGCTGGAAGTCAAATGGCCCCAAGGCGGCCGGGTCTGTTTCGAGCGCGCCGGCGTCCGGAGCACCGCACTGCCTCCGCCGCGCAAGGTGAAGATCGGCACGGTCTACTTGAGACCCCGCAACAGCACGCCGGAAAAGAACCTCGACCTGTTCTGTGCCCAGATCGACACCGCCGGGAAGCTGGGGCTCGACATCGTTTGCCTGCCCGAGGCCATCACCCTGGTCGGCACCAAGCTGACCGGCCCCCAGACGGCCGAGCCGATTCCGGGACCGTCGACCAATCGGCTTGGCGCGGCCGCCAAGAAGAACCGCCTCTGGGTCGTGGCCGGTCTCTACGAGCGCGAGGGTCCGCGCGTGTACAACACGGCCGTTCTTCTGGACCGCGAGGGTCGGTTGGCGGGCAAGTACCGCAAGATCCACCTGCCGCGCGAAGAGTGGGAAAAGGGCGTCACGCCCGGCCACGAATACCCGGTCTTCAAGACCGATTTCGGCACGGTCGCCATCCAGATCTGCTATGACTGGTTCTTCCCCGAACTCGATACGATCTTCGCTCTGAAGGGGGCCGAGGTGGTCTTCGCGCCCACCTGGGGCACGACCTTCGCCGACAAGGAGGGGAAGATCGAGGGCGAGAACATCTTCCGTGCCCGCGCCCGCGACAACGCCATCTACCTCGTCCCGTCGGTCTACGACGGCAGCAGCATGGTCATCGACCCCCTGGGCCGCGTGCTCGTCTCGAATCAGGGACGCGACGGCGTGTTCTGGCACGAAGTCGATCTGAACGACCGCGAGCCCCTGTGGTGGGTGGGCCATTGGGGCTCGATCGGCCCGCGCGACCGCATGCCGGGAACCTACGGTCCGCTGCTGGAGGACCCGGCCGGCGCGCCGCGTCCGCACTAGGCCCGGGAGAGGAACTCGCCCGTCCGAGTGTCGACCTTGATCCGCTCGCCTTCGTTGAGATACTCGGGCACTTGGACGACCAGTCCGGTCTCGAGCGTCGCGGGTTTGGTCCGGCCCGTGGCCGAGTTCCCTCGCACGCCCGGCTCGCAGTGCGTCACGGTCAATTCCACCGCGACGGGAAGCTGGATGCCCACCGCCTGCTCGTTGTAAATCAGCGCTTGCACGCCTTCGAGTTCCTCGGTGAGGTACTGGCTTTCGTCTTCGATGTCCTCGCGCGCCAGCGAGTACTGCTCGTAGTTCTCCTGGTCGAGGAAGTGAAAATGCGTGGCGTCGGCGTACATGAACTTCACGTTCCGGCGGTGGAAATCGGCCAGCTCGAGCGAATCGGTCCCTTTCAGGGTGATATCGACCTTCTGCTTCGAGATCAGGTTCCTTGCCCGGTACTTGTAGAGCGTTGCCGCGCCGCGGGCGGACGGCGATTGCACATTGACCGACTCGATCAGACAGGGTGCGTCCTGGTACGTGACCACGGCGCCGGGCTTGATTTCCTTGGCAAGCATGGCAACCTCTCGGGCGAATCGTGACCCCTGAATTGTAGCAAGAGCTGCCAGGTCTGCCGATCAACCCCAATGGAAGGGGAGACCACCCCTACGGAGTAGCGGCCTCGGCCGACGCGACCAGCGCGTCCCAGCGGCGGCGTTGCTCGGGCGTAAGGATGCGCAGGACCTCTTGCCGGGCGGCATTGAGCACCTTCCGGCCGACCTCGGTCTCGGCCTGCCGACCCGCCTTCTGAACCTGGGGGTCGAGCACGCGGAAGGCGTCCTCGGTCATGGCCACGATCCGGCGGATTGCTTCCTGTTGATCGCTGGTCAGCTCCAGCTCGCCCGCCACCTCGGGCACGATGAACGCGGTGGCGCCCGGAAGCCGGATCGCCGTCCGGAGGCGGTTCGCAAGGGAATCCGCCTCGGTCGCCACGGCTTCCGCCTTCCGTAAACCGTCTCGCCACGTTCGATACCTTTCGACGATCGCGTCGGAATGCCAGATGAGGGCCGCCGCCGCCAGCGGGATGCCCACGATCGAGAAGGTCCAAAACAGCCAGCGCACCACCGCGGCGAGCAAGGCCCCCTCGACCCGAAGGGGAACAAGGCGCATCCGTCGGGCAAGACGCCCGTCGTCCTCCAACGCCGGATCGCTGTACTCGCGCAACTCGAAGAGCCCCACTTCGAACAACCCGCTCGATTGGCCTTGCCAGTCGTCGTTGTCGGGCTCTCGGGGAACGATGTTCGTGACGCGCACCTTGTACCAGCCGTCGGCGCTTCGGAGTTGCAGGACATCGCCCGAGCGAATCGGGGGAACTCCCTCCATGATCACCGAGAAACCCTCAGGCAATCGGCAGGCCACGCGGACCGCCAATGGCGAGCCTCCGACCAGCAGGTTGGCCGGTTGTCCGCGACCGCACACCGGGCAGCGGAACGACGAAACATCGACGTCGTGCTTGAATTGAACGGTCATGGTTCGCGGACCTTTGGTAGAGAGCGACCCCGGGATGGGCGAGGATTCACCAAGTCGAGGCGTTCCCTTGGCGCTGGTTCGTTTGGCTCGTCCCGACCGAGGTCTTCGGCCTGAACGCGCAAGGGTCCCGGGGTCGTCGCGCGCGTGCCTGAGTCAACGACCGGCGCCGCGCTCGTGCCGTTGGCGGCACTGAGCCAGCCCGAGAGCCAACGGATGGCGGGATGCTCGGACTGCCAGCTCCAGGCAGCCAACGCGATGGGACCGGCAGCCGCCATCAGACCGACGAGGATCGCGGCGGCACGGGCTGCGCCGGTGGTCGACCTTTTCGTGCCCGACGATACCGCAGTGCGCCGCGCCGAGCAGCTTGGGGCTTGGTCCGGAGGCACGGCGAGTTCACCGAGCCGCTGCAATCCGATGTAGCACACGGCGCCATCGCGGTCGCTGGGAACCAGGCGCGCAACCCGCGCGACGCACACCTCGAACCACGCCTCGGGGGTCCGCAACTGGCCCACTTGGCCGGGTTCGACGCCATAGAATTGTCCGGCCCGCACCGCAAACCCCTTGGCCGAAGCACGTTCCACCTGCACGGCCATGCGATGCCGGCCTATGACCAATTCGGCACAACATGGCCCAGTCGTCAAACGATGATCGGCCTGGCGCTGCCGTTGGCGTTCCTGATGCGACCCCATCGGGTTGGTCCTTGCGAGGCACTGCCCCGTCAAACATAGCATCAGGAAACCGCCAAGGGTTGGGGCGCAGGTTGTCTCGGTGCAACTGGCTTTGCCAGTCTTGCCGGGTTTGCGGACTCGCAGTGAGGATCGAAGGACGCCCAGGAACCCCCGGAATCAACCCCAACCGTTCTCCGAGGGATTCCGGAACCGACGGACCATACCACATGGGCGACCTGGGATTGACCGCCGGACCGCTTCAATACGGCTTTCTCCTCGCCACGCCAGTCCTTATAATTCGTGCCCTCCGGCTTCCAGCACACCCATTGCCGATGCTCCGTTTTCGCTGTTTTCGCAACACCGATCCGCCCCACGTGACCCGAATCTGGCAAAGCCGGGCCGGACAACCCGGGCTTGCTCAACCCGTCTCGCCCGATCTGTTCGAGGAGTACGTCTTCGGCAAGTTGCACTTCGACTACGGCGGTTTGATTTTCGCGCTGGAAGACGATTGCCCCGCGGGGTTCGTCCACGCGGCTTTCGGGCCGGACGCGGCGCGGCACTGGATCGCGCCCGAAACCGGGGTCATCGCCATGCTCCAAGCATGTCCCGGCGATTCGGAACACGAAATCGCCCGGGCGCTGGTCGTCGAGGCCGAGGCCTACCTGCGAACGCGCGGAGCCAAGGTCGTCTACGGCGGGTGCGTTCAGCCGCACAATCCCTTCTACATGGGACTCTACGGCGGGGCGGATCTGCCCGGTGTGCTCGACACCGACACGGTATTTCAAGAGGCGCTTCGCGCCAACGGCTACCAGCCGGTCCGACAGATCGCCGTGTTGCGCCGCGCCTTGCACGACTTTCAGCCGCCGGCCGATCGGCAGCAGGTCCAGTATCGGCGGCGGATGCTCGTCCAAGTCATCGTCGATCCCCCGGCCCGCAACCGGTGGGAGGCCCTGACCACGGGCGATTTCGACCTCACGCGGTTCGAGCTGGTTCCGCGCGGCAGTGGGCAGACCGCCGCTTACCTCGTGGTGCGCGACATGGCGATCGGCAACCATGCGGCCGGGCGCACGGTCGGCGTCGTCGAGCTGGAGGTCGACCCCGCCGAACGGCGCAAGGGTCTGGCCACCTGCCTGTTGAGCGAGACATTCCGCATGCTGGCCGGCCAGGGATTCGATACCGTCGAGATGAATATCCCGGCCGACGACGCGATCGGAATGCGCCTGGCGGAAAAACTCGGATTCTGCGAAACGTGCCGAGGCACCCTGTTCAGGAAAGAATGGTGATGCACGCCGAAATCATCGCCGTGGGCGACGAGATCACCAGCGGCCAATTGCTCGACACGAACAGCCAGTGGCTCGCCCTCCGGCTCGAGGAACTCGGCATTCCGGTGCGGTTCCATCTGACGGTGGGGGACGACCGCGAGGCGCTGGCCGGCGTGTTCCGGCAGGCCATCGCGCGATCCGACGTGGTGCTGGTGACCGGCGGCCTTGGACCGACGGCCGACGACCTGACGCGCGACGCGCTGGCCGACGCGACCGGCCGGAGGCTGGTGCTCGACGCCGAAGCGCTGGAGCATATCCGCCGGCTTTTCGCCCGGCGCAACCGCCCCATGCCCAAACAGAACGAGCGCCAGGCGCTCTTTCCCGAAGGCAGCCGCGTGATCGCCAATGCGCACGGCACGGCGCCGGGAATCGACCTCGACGTGCCCCGCTCCGCAGCCGCGGCGTGCCGCGTCATTTGCCTCCCCGGCGTGCCCGCCGAAATGCGGGAGATGTGGGTCGACGCGGTCGCGGGCTTGCTTCGGGCGGCAGGGGCCGGGGGACGGGTGATCCGGCACCGCCGGCTCAAGTGCTTTGGAGCCGGCGAAAGCCAGATCGAGGCCATGTTGCCGGACCTCATCCGCCGCGGCCGGTGGCCCCGCGTGGGGATCAACGCCTCGCAAACGACGATCATCCTCCGTATCACCGCCGATGGGGCCGACGAGGCCGAGTGCCTGGCCGCGATGGCCCCCACCGTCCAGACCATCCGCCAGTGCCTCGGCGATCTCGTCTTCGGCGAGGAAGACGACGAACTGGAACACGCCGTGCTCAGGTTGCTCGACCAGAAATCGCGCACCCTGGCAACCGCCGAATGGGGCACCGCTGGCACCCTGGCCCAGTGGCTTGGATCGGCCGACCGCGACGGGCGACGCTACCTCGGCGGAACCGTGCTGCGTAGCGCGACGAGCCTTCCCGGGGCGCTGGGCCTGGCGCCCGACCTGGCCGAGGACCCTTCGCCGCCACGCGAGGCCCTGGCCCAGGCGATGGCTTCGGCCGTGCGCGACCATTACCGGGCCGATTACGGGCTGGCCGTCGGGCCGTTCCCCAGGTTCGCTCCCGAGGCGCCGACGCCCGACCGCGTCTTCCTCGGACTGGCCGGCCCCGGCGGCGTCTCCGTCCGGCCGATCGCGTTTGCCGGACACCCCGCCACGCTCACGGCGTATTGCGCGAAACACGCGCTGGACTTCATGCGGCGGGAGCTTCTGAAGTAAAGGCCGTGCCATCACCCGAGTCAATCGGGGCGGGCGCCGACCAAGAGCCGCAGTCCGTGGAAGAAGATCGCGAACACCCCGATGGCGGCCAGGAAGTTCCGCGCCTGATCGAACAGGCTCGGCTCGCCGGAAGGCCGCGACACGTCGGGGGGCCCCATGGCCGGTTGGCCTGCAATGGCCGCCGGTGGGACTTGCCACGCCGGGGCGGGCGACGACGCGGTCCCCGCGGGATCGCCCGGCCCGGC
>JANLFZ010000147.1:0-5875 GCA_024653385.1 Thermoguttaceae bacterium
CCAACAGCGACAAGCCGCCGGCCGTCTTGAGCCGGCGATACGTGAGCACGGCCCGCTGAGCGTCCGGTCGCTCGGAGGCAACGACATGCACCCGGCGGTGGCGTGGGTCGTGAAGGAGCCAGTCGACACACTCGGCCGTGTCGGGACGAACCAGTCCCTCGACCACGGCCCAGTACTGCTTGACCACCTCGTGGCTGCGGAACTGCTCGTTGAGCCGCCGCGCGGCCTTCGAGGTACGGGCCAAGAGGACCACCCCGGTAACCGGGGCATCGAGCCGGCTGACAACGCCCAAGTATACATTGCCTGGCTTGGCATACCGCTCCTTGAGGTACTGCTTGGCCCGCGCCAATAGCGACGGCTCGCCTTCGGCCACCCCCATCGTGGGAAGTCCGGCCGGCTTGACCAAGGCCAAGAGGTGGTTGTCTTCAAAAAGTACGTCGACCTGCCGTTGGACCATGTGGGTTGGCCTACCCAGCCAGGGAGGGGACTGTTCCCCAGGCTGTAAACGCCGTCGCCGGATTCACCTTGGCGGAGCAATGACGTTCGGCCACAAGATCGGCCGAACCCTGCTGCCCCGCTATTCGGTTCTTGACGCTCCACAGAGTGCCTGATAGACTCATGAACAAGCCGAACATGAGCCACTTCGATAGGGAGTAGACCAAATGGGGGATTAGCTCAGTTGGGAGAGCGTCTGAATGGCATTCAGAAGGTCAGCGGTTCGAACCCGCTATCCTCCACTTCTTAAAGCCCGCCGTAGCAATGAGTTACGGCGGGCTTTTCTGTTGGCTGGATGCCACGGCCTGGGGCTCCACCTCGCAAATGACGCGGAAACCCACGTTGTATACCCGTTGGTAGGGTAGGTAGGCCAGACGATAGGACGCAGTGGCCCGTTTGGGATCGTCGCGCCACGACCCGCCCCGGACCACCTTGCGCTGGCTGTCGGAGGCGGAATCGAGGCTTTCCTCGGCACGGAAGGGGTAGGGGCGGTACGTCGAGCGGGTCCACTCGGCCGCGTTGCCGTGCATGTCGAACAATCCCCAGGGATTGGGAAGGTACTTGCCCGGCGCCACGGTCACCAGGGCCCCGTCGTTGAACCGCCGGTCCTTGGGGAGACAATCGTCGTACTTGGGTGGGTTGGTCAGGGGCTCGTCGACCGTGTAGGGGTTGCTGGCGAACTCCGAGAGCTTGGCGTCGGCCAGGTTCGCCAGCTTCGAGAAATCGGTGTCCAAATCGCCGTAGAAGAACGGCGCGGCCGAGCCGGCTCGGCAGGCGTATTCCCATTGGGCCTCGGTGGGGAGGGAAAACCGCGCGCCGGTCTTGCGCGAGAGCCAGCGGCAGAACTCCGTGGCCTCGCGCCACGAGACGCGGACCACGGGCTGTTCAGGCCGGTTCATGGGATACCCGTGAATGCCGAACTGGTAGGTGTTCTTGTCCTCGACGCGGCTGTCGTGGGTCGGATCGAAGAGGTTGTACATGCGGTTGGTCACCTCGCAAGTGGCCATCCAGAAGGGGCGTTCGATCTTGACCTGGTGCAACGGCTGTTCGTCGCTCTCGCCCGAGACGCTGCCCATGACGAACTCGCCCGCGGGGATGAGGGCCATCTCGAGCACGACGCCCTCGCCCAGATCGAACGTGCGGCGCACCTGCGGTCCCGCGGCGGCCTGGCGGCGCTGGGCCTCGGCCGCGTCGAAGGGCCAGCCAGGGCAGGCGACGGTCTGGGGGCCGGCCGGCGGTGTCGGTTCGGGCAGGATGGGAGTGACCTTGGCGACCGGCATTTGCGGCACCGCCTCGGGATCGTCGTCCACGTTGGCATACTTCTTGAGCAAGTCGCGGCGCCGTTGGCGTTGGCGGCCGGGTTGGTCGATTTCCTCGCCCCAGGTGCCGTGGTATGGGCAGTTGAGGTCGATCCAGGTGATGAGCCGGTCCCAGGCTTCGGCATCCAGCCGCACGTTGTGATGCCCCTTCTTGAGCATCTGCACAAGGTGCGTGGTGTCGGCATGGAACTCCATCGGCTCGAGCATGTGGTAGTCGCTCTCGATGCCGGGACGCCGCACGAAGCGGTGCAGTTCGGCGTACCCGACCGAGAACTTGCCCGCGTGTCCGCCGCCGTTACCGGGCGTTACCGAACTCCAGTCGGCAAGCTTGACGTCGCCGCGCAAGTTGGGGATCTGGCGGCCGTCGGGCTGTGGCTTTCCGTTGTGGCAGCCGACGCAATACTTGTCGATGACGGGTTGGACCTCGCGGGCGTAGGAAAAACCTCGCAGCGGCCCTCGCCACGGGGCGATCTCGGCCGGCGCGCGGTTCAGCGCCAGGCTGTTTTTCGAGGGCGGTGCGGTGTTTTGCGGCTCATGGCAGCCGGAGCATTGCACCACCTCGCCCGGCATGGCCGTCATCCAGCTTCGCATGAGCTGGATCGCCTTGCCTTCGGCATCGAGGGGTTGGAGCGAGATCGGCACGTTGGCGGGGATCTTGAACTTCGCCGAGCCGTCTTCATAGACCGGCACCGTGCCGAGGACGCGTTTGATATCCCAGGGGCCGTCCATGCCGACCACCCCCAGCAGTCCGCCCATCCCCTGGTACGAGAAATGGTAGGTAAAGATGCGCAGCGACTTCACGGTGCCGCGCGGCACGCCCTTGAGCCCGTCGCCCTTGTAGATGTCGGGCAGGTAGACCACGGCGTCGTTGGCGGCCAGGTTGACCTTTTCCGGGATGACCGGAGGCGTGGGCGTCGGTCGCAGGGGGATCGGCTCGAACAGGGCGTAGCCCGGCGTCTCCTTGATGAGCACGAAGTTGTCGAATACATCGACCAGGTAAACACCCCACAGGGCCTGCGGCGTGGGCTTGCACGCGACGAGGAAGTACTTGTCGCTCAGTGGATAGGGATGCAGGAACTTGGGCCAACTGCTCAGCGTCAGGCCATCGCGAATGATGGGCTCGACTTTCTTGCCGTATCCGGGAATGCGCTGGACCGCGGGTTCGCCCTCGTTGCGTCCCCGGGCCGGGTCGAAGAGCACCAACTCGCCCATGCGCGGGTTGTCGTGGTGCCCGCCGATGACCGAGATCACCATCGTCGGATGATTGGGGATCGGCCGGGCATAGAAATACGAGTTGGGCCAATACGAATTACTCCCTAGGTACGCCATCTGCTCGGTGCCGTCGGGGTTCATGTGGAACAAGAGCCGCGTGTTCGAGTGGGGCGTATCGGTGTACTCCCAGCGGGTGTAAAGCACACGGCCGTTGTTGAGCACCGTCGGGCACCAGTCGTGCTCCTGGTCGAAACAGAGTTGGCGGATGTTCTTGCCGTCGGCGTCCATCACGTAGAGATTCGCCACGTGCGAGCTGCCGTAAACGCACGGCACGCCAATGAAGCACGCGGTCGAGGTGAACAGGATCTTGCCGTTTGGCAGATAGCAGGCGTCGTAGCTGTCGACGTCGGGTTCCTCGCCCGTGAGCTGGCGCAGGCCCGTGCCGTCGGCCTTGATCTCGAAGATCTGCCACCGGTCGTGCGAGCCGGGCATCGAAAACAACAGACGCGAGGCGTCGAAGTGCAGGTCGACGTCGCCGACGAACCTTCCCCCCTCGGGCTTGAACAGCGTGCGAAGCTGCCCTTCGGGTCGTACGGGCGAGAGTACCACGATCTGATCGTCGTACCCGGTCTTGGGCAGGCACGAGTTGCTTTGCCAGTTCATCGGCAGGCCGAGGCTCGGGCTCTTGACGCCCCGTTGCACCAAGAGCAACTTGTCGAAATCCAGAAGCGGGTTGGCCAACAGGGCCTCGCGGGCCAAGGCCGAGAGACTCTCCCGGATTCTGGCCTTCTCCTCCTCCGGCAGAGCGACTCCCTCTTCCTCGAGGCGTTTTGCCTCGGGCTCGATCGCTTCGAGTCGTTTGAGGAACTCGCGGCCCTTGGGGTAGCGCGGGCCGAAGGTGGCCGACAGGTCCTCGATCGCCAAGCGCAAGGGGCCGACCTTCGGCAGCGTGGGATCGCCGCGCAGGCTCGCCAGGGGGCTGTCGAGCTTGCGTGCCTTGGGACGCACGAGTTTCCAGCCTTTGGGAAGGGGCTCGGACGAGTCGATGCGCAACGTGACGACATGCGGGTAGGCGTGTGCCTGTTCGAGCCGGATCGTGTGCTTGCCGGCCGCGATGCGCGCCTGGAGTCCTTCTTCCCACGCGGCCCCGCTGGTGTTCCAGGTGCCCGTGACCCCGCGGCAGACCAAGCCCAGCTTCTTCCCATCGAGCGAAAACTCGACCGGGCGCGACTGGGCGGCGGCGAAATAGAACCAGAACGTGTAGGTGGCGTCGACCGGGAATTCGATATCGTACTCGGCGACGTTGGGGAACTCGCCGCCGTTGGCCACCATCGGCTCGGCATCGGCCCATTGGTCGGTGAAGGTCTTGAGGTTCCCCCGATCGAAGGCCCACGCGGGAATCACGAACGATCCGGCGGGTTTCGCGGGCGGGGCGACCTTGGCCGATTCAGCCGCGCGGGCGATTGCCGGTCCAACCAGGCCGGCGACCGTCGTCAACACCAGACTCGCGGCAAGCCACCCGGGTCGGCGGCGGGGCAGCAAGCAAGATCGAGGCATGGCCAGTCCTCCGAGGAAACCCAGAGGGGTAGCCGTTCACCGTCTGAAGGGACTGTCCCATTTTCGCGGGCTTCGCCGCGAGAATCGGGACAGTCCCCGGGGACGCTACCCCAAAGGGCAGAAATGGGGTCCGTGGGGTCTAATGGGCCAGTATAGTCCAACGGAGGTGCAGACACCAAGAGCGCCACCGCACCGTTGCGGCAGAACTCCCGCGTGACAACGCGCGGTCGAGGTGAAAAGCGCGCTATGCGCGGAGCCACGGGGGCAGTGCGCCGGCCGGGGGAAGTTTGACGATGGTGGCCGAGGTCACCCCCGGCACACTGAGCATCTCGGCCAGCGCCTCGGCCGGTGGGGTGGCGTCGAGCGCCAAGACGCCGATCGCCGCGCCGCCAGGCTGGTTCGTTCCGCGGCCCACGGACATCTGCGCGATATTGATCTGGTGCCGTCCGAAGATGTTCCCCACCTGCCCGATCACGCCCGGCATGTCGCGGTGGTGGAAGACCAGCAGGGTGCCATCGAGGTAGCTTTCCAGCCGGCAGTCGGACTTTTGCACCAGCCGGGGCATGTTGTTGCCGAAGAGCGTGCCCGAAGCCATCGCGGTGCGGTCTTCGCTGACGACTTCCGCCGTGATCATGGAGCTGAAGTCGCCCACGTCGCTGGTGCGTTCCTCGACCAGCTCGATGCCACGCTCCTTGAGCAGGACTTCGGCGTTGACGATGTTGACGGGCGACTCCATGGCGTGTTCCAACAGTCCGGCGGCGAACGCCGCCGAGAGCAACCGGGTGTCTTTCTTGCAAATCTCGCCGCGGTAACGGAGTTTGCAGGCGACCGGCATGGCGCGGTCGACCTGGGCCAGGAACAAGCCGAGCCGGTAGCTCAGGTCGAGATACCCGCGGAGTCCTTCAAGCGTCTTGGGGTCCAGTGGCGCCATGTTGACCGATTGCCGGATGGCGCCGGTCGTGAAGAAGTCGATCAGCAGTTCGGCGGCTTCGAGGGCGACGTTCGACTGCGCCTCTTCCGTGCTGGCTCCGAGGTGGGGCGTGCAGAGCACGTTGGGCATTCCGAACAGGGGACAATTCGAAGGGGGCTCGTTCTCGTAGACATCCAAGGCGACGCCGCCCAAGTGGCCGCTCTTGAGCCCTTCGACCAGGGCCGCCTCGTTGTAGATCCCGCCGCGTGCGCAGTTGATCAGGCGTACCCCCTTGCGCATGACGCGGATCTCGTCGGCGCCGATGAGGTTTCGGGTTTCGTCCGTCAGGGGCGTATGGACGGTGAGGTAATCGACGTGAGGG
>JANLFZ010000147.1:5885-10320 GCA_024653385.1 Thermoguttaceae bacterium
GGGAGCAACTCCCGGGTCGAGGAGAACATCTTGATGCCGAGTTCCTTGGCGCGGTGGGCGGAAAGGAAGGGATCGTAGCCGATGACCTTCATTTCCATCGCCAGCGCGCGGACCGCGACCGCCTGCCCGATCCGCCCCAGGCCGATGATGCCGAGCGTCTTGCCCGCCAACTGGGTCCCGGTGAATTGCTTGCGGTCCCAGCGGCCCTCGATGAGGCTCTGGTACGCCGGATGGATGTTCCGCGACAGCGCCAGCATCAGGGCGATCGTATGCTCGGCGGTCGAGATCGTGTTGCCGCCGGGGGTGTTCATCACGACAATGCCCTGGCGCGTGGCGGCTTCGGTATCGATGTTGTCGACGCCGACGCCGGCCCGGGCGATGGCCTTGAGCCGCCGGTTCCCCTCCAGCGCGGCGGCCGTGATCTTGACGCCGCTGCGGCAGATGGCGCCGTCGAACTCCAACAGGGCGTCGTGCAGTTCCTTGCCCTTCAGGCCCGTGCGCACCTCGACCTCGATTTGTCCGGACGACTGGAGCAGATCGAGACCCTCTTTCGAAAGGGGGTCCAAGACGATTACCCGTGCCATGATTCAACCTCGTGACGAAGAGACGCTATCGTGGGAGGAGTCCGCGAACACGCGGCTTGCCGCGGCGACGCCGGCACCGAGCGTGACGGGGTATCCCATCTCATGGAGCACCAGTTCGATCGCCGCGATGGCCGAGACAATATCCAGCTCGTCGAGCAAGCCCATGTGTGCGATGCGGAAAGCCCGGCCCTTCAACGGGCCTTGCCCTCCCGCCAGTTTGACCCCGAACCGCGACTCGACGCGCCGCAGGAACTTCGGGCCATCGAGCCCCGGTGGGAAGTAGACCGCGGTCAGCCCGTCGGCCGGACGTTTGGCGACCAGTTGCAGCCCGAGGGCCTCGATGGCGGCGCGCGTGGCGCGGGCGAGGGTCCGGGCGCGAACCCAGACCTGTTCGATGCCCTCGGAGCAGATCGTCCGCAACGTCTCGGCCAACGCGCGCACCAGCGAGATGGCCGGCGTGTACGGTGGCTCCGGCGCCGCAAGTGACTTGCGGTAAGCCAGCAAATCGAAGTAGAAGACCGGCCGTTGGGCCACGGACTCGATTTGCCTCCATGCGGCCGGGCTGACGGCCACGAAGGCGAGGCCGGGCGGAATCATAAGCGCCTTCTGCGATCCGACCACCAACAGATCGATCCCCCAAGCGTCCGTCCGGCACTCCATCACGCCCGCGCCGCTAATCGCATCGACGACCAACAGCTTCCCGCTCGGCCCGACCGCCCGGCCAATCGCCTCGATGTCGTGGCCCACGCCCGTGCTGCTCTCGGAGAGCGTGGTGTACACGGCCACCGCGTCGCGGTGGACATCGAGCAGGCGGGCGACCTCGGCCGGGTCGAACGGCTCGCCCCAGGGCACCTCGTAGCGAACCACCTCGATGCCGAACCGCTCGCAGATCAGCCGCCATCGCTCGGAGAACTTGCCCGACTCCAGCACGATCGCCTTGCCGCCGCGGGGAACCACGTTGGCGACGGCCGCCTCCATGGCGCCCGTCCCGGAACTGGTCAGGACAACCACGTCGTGCCGGGTCTGAAACACATGCTTGAGACCTTCGAGTACCTCCGCAAAGAGGGAGCGAAACTCCTCGGTCCGGTGGTGGATCACTTGCTGCCCCAGCCTGGCCAGCGCCCGCTCGGGCACTTGCGTCGGCCCCGGGGTCATCAGGCGAGGTCTGGGCATTCTTCGAATCGACTGCCAGGGGCGATCATGGAACCACGTGCAAGCGGACTTGCCGGTCGGCTTCCACTTCCACTAAAGACGGCTCATTGTATCGGTCGGCAAGCCGTTTTGCGACGGGGGAAGCCGGGAATCGCCCACGACGCCGCATG
The DNA here is from genome assembly GCA_024653385.1 of Thermoguttaceae bacterium. Taxonomy (GTDB): domain Bacteria; phylum Planctomycetota; class Planctomycetia; order Pirellulales; family Thermoguttaceae; genus JANLFZ01. Next base: position 7,792 of record JANLFZ010000147.1, read on the forward strand.
GACCGAACCCGCTATCGGAATGCGCCCGGACTCCGGGTCACGATCCTTGTACCCGAACTAGCCCCTCCGGAGACCGGTGGCGTTCCCGCGGCCGATTGCAGCATCGCCACCCTGGCCGAGATATCCGGCTGAAAACGATCGGCCAAGAGCGATTGCTGGTAGTTGGCCAAAGCCTGCACCGTGTCGCCCTCAAGCTCGCGAAGCCGGCCCAAGGCGGCCAGGGCGCGGGCATTGGTGGGGTCCCGCAGGAGCGCATCGGCCAGGTACTGTTTCGCGGCGTCGCGATCGCCGAACTCTTCGCTCAGACGGGCGAGTTCGATTTTCGGGTCGGGCAATGCCGGGTTCTTGGCCGCCCAGCTCTCGAGCAAACGGAACGCTTCCTCGCTGCGACCTTGTTCGGCCAACAGAACCGCCAAGCCGCGATGGCACTCGCGATGATCCGGACTTCGATCCAGACAGAGATAGTAGTATCGCTCGGCTTGAATCAGATCGGCCTTTCGGCCGTTGGCCGCGCCGACCCGATGGTACGTTGCGGCCAGGTTGTAATAGCCGTCCCCGGCCGTGGGGTCGGCCGCAATGGCACGCTCGAACCGGTCCATCGCCTCGGTGAACCGCGCCTGCTCGAACAGACGCACCCCTTCGGCGTTCATTCCTCGCGACGATAGGCCGGAGCACCCCCCCGACATCGCAGCCAAGGCCAGCAGAACAGCGGCCCAACAGCGCGATGCACGACACGTGCGGGGTAGTGCTCGGGCAGACCTCTCCACGTGCGGGCCTCGTTTGTGGGAAAGGACCAGCAAGACGCAGGCGAACCAATCGCGATCGTCCTCAACCAGACGAATGGCGGCGGGAAGATACCGCCGCGAGGCCGCGGACGCAAGATCGAACCGGCACTATCCCGAAATCGAGGGACAGAAGATATCGGCCACGGTGATGCCGAACCCCGAGCAATCGCCATCGGACTTGGCCGGCCGCTTCTCGTAACCCAAGTTGCGCACCACCTCGAGGATCTCACTACACGTGGGGAACATCCGCCCACTGGTCCGTTTGTACTCGTCCAGGGCCGTCATGAACTCGAGTTCGTCGGCGGAGTAATCCCTCTCGCAGGTGGTCGGGTCGATCTGGCGACGCCGGTTCACCTTGGCACGGCGTTCCAGCTTGCGCCGTTCGACGGCCACCGGGACGTTCGCCTTTCGCCGGTCCTCCGAACTACGACGATCGCCTTTGGCACGCCGTTCCAGCGTCACTACAGGGCTGGAATGCGTGTGCTCGACATGCGCATGATCTTGGGACTTATGATCCTGTGCGTTAGCAGCACTCGTGGTCGCCTTCTCGTGCGGGACGGTCCGCCGTTTGGCATTCACCTTCTTGGGCTTCGCCATGAGCTTTCCCTTCGAGGGCTTGACGTCGTGAGGCGGGGCAATCCGACCGTTGCTAACCAGATCGGATGGAAAGAGAGGTGGACTTGACCGTCTGGGAAATAAGAATGGAGTTGGCAATAAAAGCGCTCTGAGCAACTATTGCCGTCGAGGCAGAGATGCCAAATATCCAACGGACAGCGGTCGTGCCGTTGGCAAGAAACAAGAAAAGGGAGGAATACACCTCCCATTCGAGGGGTATCGAGTTCAACTCGACATCGCCAAGCACGTCGGCACGGTCAGGTCGACCAATCACCGCGGGCCGGTCGATCGATGACGGGCGCGAACCCTTGGGAGTCTACCGCCGGTTGAAGAAGTTCTTCAGCGCGTTGGCAGCCGAGTCTTTACTACTGGAAGTTGCCGGGCCTTTGGGTTTGGTTGGGATTTGAAAGGCCTGGGTCTTCGGCTTGGCCCGGGGCTCCTCGGGCTCTTCGGCCTCGAACTCGTCATCGGCGAGTGCCGGGACTTGCCGTTCCTGCTTAGGGGGGGGCGATTTGGCCGCCTTGGTAGGCTCCATCGTGCCGGTTTCGGTCATCGAGTCGCCCACTTCGGCGTCCAGCCACGCACTGACATCATCATCCTCGGCAGACGTGGCGGAGGATTCGACCGTGCGTGCCGCCGCCTCTTGAACCGAACGGATCTTCGGTTTCTTCGGTGTGGCGGCGTCCCCAGGCTTGGCAGCCACAGCCACCGTCTTGGTAGGGACACCTGCGTCCTGGGTGGGAGTCTCACTCTCGATCCGCACTTGGAACTCCAAGGGCCCGACCTTGAGGATGTCGCCCGACCGCAATTCGGCCTCGCTGACCACCCGTTCGCCATTGACAAACGTGCCGTTTTTGCTCCCGAAGTCACGAACGACAACGAACCCCGGCTCGATCAGGATCACGCAATGGTGCCGGCTGATGAGATCGCTGCGGGGACGGAGCTGACAGTCTTCGGCTCGGCCAATGAAGAACCGCGGACCGGTGACCGGCACTTCCTGCCCGGTACCCTTCCCACTGGCCATGATTAGTTTAACTTCCATTGCCTTCATCGCTCCACAGAGAAGAGAAAAGGAACCTGCGAACAGTGCGGGCGAAGCCACTTCTCCGAAGGCCGGATGAGCCGAGAC
>JANLFZ010000147.1:10330-12663 GCA_024653385.1 Thermoguttaceae bacterium
CGTTTTGCCGTGGGATGCAATCCCCGGCGCCCCGATTTCCCCACATCATCGTACCACCCGCCCGCCTCTTAAGTCAAAAGGAATTCGCCCCCCGTGGCCCGCCTTCCCGCCTTTGGTTCCACAGGGCCGACCCGTACTGCGTCTCGGCGAGATTCCCGGCCAGGAGCCGCTCTACTTGGGTCAGAGGTTGTTCGATGAACCGCCATCCCAACCGCCGGCCCACGGTCGGCAGCCAAAGGCCTACCAGAGTCTCTTCGCGGATGGGGGCGGCTGTCAAGTCGTTCAAGCCGGGCAACTCGGGGGCGGCCACGGACCGCTCGACCAGGACGCTGCCGTGTTGGAGCACCGCCCCGCGCCGCCGCCTTTGGGCACTGCCGGCGATCTTGTGCGTGCCGACGAGCACATCGCCGGGCGAACGTCGCTCGAAGCACAGGAACGGCTTCGTCGCCGCGGAACCTCGCTCGACGCCTTCGCAGAGCGAGGCCGAGATGCCCCTCGCGGCAAACACCTCGATCAAGGTCAAGTGGACGGTGCGATACAGGTCGAGTCGCCGGTTGGCCAACGGGCTGCCGGATGGAACAGCCAACGAGTAGGTCAGCTCGGCATCATGGACGATGGCCCCGCCACCGGTGGCCCGACGCACCACCGGACAAGAGCGGCTCGGGCGATGGCGCTGCCGGTCCTCGTAGGGTTGGAAGTAGCCAAGCGAAAGCGTCGGCTCGTCCCACTGGTAGAATCGCCAGGCGCAGCCTCCGGTCTCGGCCGCCCAGGCCAGAAGGACGTCGTCGACGGCCATGTTCCACGCCCCGCACGCGGGAGGGTCGATCAACAACCGGCAATCGATCACGGCGAGGGCTTCCAACGCAATACCGGGTTCCGCGCAGCACGCACCTCGTCGGGTCGGCTGACAACGGTCGAATGGGGGGCCTCATGAAGCAAGTCGGCCGGTTCCGCGGCAATCCGGGCCAGCGCGTCGGCCAATGCGTCGAGCGACGCCTTGCTCTCGGTCTCCGTCGGCTCGATCATGAGCGCCTCGCGCACCGTGAGCGGGAAATACACGGTCGGCGCATGGAAGCCGTAGTCCAACAGCCGCTTCGCCAGGTCCATGGCCGTCACGCCCCGATCAGCCTTGAGTCTCGACGCGGTGGCCACGAACTCGTGCATGCAACGCTCGCCGTGAGGGACCGGCAGGACGTGCTTGACGCGGGCCAAGAGATAGTTCGCGCTAAGCACCGCGTTCTCGGCCACGCGGCGCAATCCCGCCGCGCCCAAGGTGCGGAGGTAACAGTACGTGCGGACCAGCACCCCGGTGTTGCCGAAGAAGCTGCGCACGCGACCGATCGACTTGGGCCGGTCGAAGTCGAGACGGTACCGGTCGCCCTCGCGCGCGACGACCGGCGATGGCAGGTACGGCCCGAGTCTCGCCGCGACCGCCACGGGGCCGGCACCGGGCCCGCCGCCGCCGTGCGGTCCGCTGAACGTCTTATGGGGATTGAAGTGCATCATGTCGGCGCCGAAATCGCCGGGCCGCGCAATGCCCAGAATGGCGTTCATGTTCGCGCCATCGAGATAGACCAGGCCGCCGACGCGGTGGACGCGGCGGGCGATCTCGGCAATCTGCCCGTCGAACAGCCCTAGGGTGTTCGGGTTGGTCATCATGAACACGGCGGTGCGGGCGTCGAGGTGGGCATCCAGATCCTCCAGGTCGACCAGCCCGGCGCCCGTGCTGCGGATCTGGACCGTCTCGAAGCCCGCGGTCGCGGCGCTGGCCGGGTTCGTGCCGTGGGCGACGTCGGGGATCAAGACGCGGGGACGAGGCTCCTTGCGATCGCGGAAATACGCCGCCGCGACCAACAGCGCCGTCAGTTCGCCGTGGGCCCCGGCGGCCGGCTGAAGACTGACCGCCTCCAGCCCCGAAATCTCCGCCAGCATCTCCTGGAGGCCGTACAGGATCTCCAAGAGCCCCTGGAGCGTCGATTCGGGCTGGTAGGGGTGAACATCGACCAGTCCGGCGAGGCCGGCCAACCGCTCGTTCCGCTTCGGATTGTACTTCATCGTGCACGACCCGAGCGGGTACAGATGCGTGTCGACCGACATGTTGAGGGTCGACAGGTTGGTGAAATGGCGCACCAGCTCGGGTTCGGTCAACTCGGGCAGCGGCGGCGGCTCGGCCGCGATCGCCTCGGGGGGCAGCAACTCGCCGAGCGGGCGCGAGGGCACGTCGCAGGCGGGCATCTCGACCGCACGCCGCCCCGGCTGCGACTGCTCGAACAGAAGTCGGGTAGCTTGTTGGTTGCGCATTTCCGTGAATACTCGATGCGGCCGCGGGCCTG
>JANLFZ010000148.1:0-3615 GCA_024653385.1 Thermoguttaceae bacterium
ACGAACGAAGGCATCCCGCAAAGGGCCAAGGCGAGGGCAGCCGCGCCAACGCCCGGCATCCGGCAAGGTCGCGAAAGTCTCATGGCAAACCAGGCTCGTGGGTGGGAAAGGAAACCGCAAGGCGGCAGGGACCAAGGGAAACAACTCCTCGGTCGATCCGAAGGTGGGTCGCGGCTCCATGCTACCCGCCGGGACCGCCATGTGCAAGCATGGAGGAACGGGGCGCCACTTCGCCGGATCCATCGGAAAACAAGATGACCTGGTACGATTACCCGCACTATTACGACATCGCCTTCCAGTCGGAAACCCGGCTGGAAGCCGACTTCATCGAGGCAGCCTGCCGAAAGTACTGCCCGTTTCGCGCGCGCAACCTCTTCGAGCCGGCTTGCGGCACCGGACGGCTCGTGGCCGAACTGGCCAGCCGGGGATATCGGATGACCGGCCTGGACCTCAGCGAGCCGTCGCTTGCGTACCTCCGCCGGCGATTGGCCCGACGCAGGGTGCGGGCCCGGGTCGTCCGGGCCGACATGGCCGACTTCCGCCTGCCCGAACCCGTGGACGCGGCCTACAACACGTTCGACAGTTTCCGCCACCTGCTGAGCGAAGACGCGGCCCGGCAGCACCTCGAGTGCGTCGCCGCGAGCCTGCGATCGGGTGGGATCTACGTGCTGGGCTTCCACCTCCTCCCGCCCGACGCCGCCGACGAGTGCATCGAACGCTGGACCGAGCGCCGCGGGCGGACCCAAGTGACCGTGACCCTGCGCGTCCTGGCCACGGACCGCCGACGCCGGATCGAGACGCTCCGCGTGAGCCTCTTGGTCCGCCGGGGACAGCAAGCAACCCGGCTTCGCGACGAGTTCCCGCTTCGCATGTACACCGCGGGCCAGTTCCGCCGCCTGCTCGCCCGCGTGCCGGCGCTGGAGTTGTGCGATGTCTACGATTTCTGGTACGAGATCGACCACCCGTTGCGCCTGGACAACGAGCTTTCCGACACGGTGTTCATCCTCCGGAAACGCTGAGACGAGTTACCGTTGCCGTAGCAGACCGGTAACGTGGGCACTTGCCCCCACGCGGCCTTGTCGAGTTGCCGAACCTGCAACCCATGCCGTCCGTGCAAGCACGCTACGGTCCGCCACTGGCGAGACGCCAGTGGCACCCGGCGAGGGATTGAATTCCGGCTCCCCGTGAACCTATTCAGTTGCCCTCGGCAGACAGGAACATGGTCCTGCTGAACGGGCTAGGGCTGCCGCCATCGGTCTATGACGAACTGTGCGCCGGGTGGCGGAGAAGATGACCGAATCATGGCGGAGCATCGTTGCCCACCCAGGCGATCGGGTAGGTGACGTACCTAGGATCGAGGTCCTTGGTCAACAACACCTTGCGCCCGCCGGTCGCCGGAATCCGGTAGATGTAATACTTGTTGGGGCCGCTCCACGAATGCTCGCGATAGACCATCTGCGTGGCGTCGGGCGACCAGCAGGGGTTGCCCAGGGAGAAGAGGCTGGTTGCGATTGTGCGGAAGTCGCTGCCGTCGTAATTGAGCGTGGCGATCGTGCCGCCGCCGATGGCAATTTTCTGCCCCACCGGCGAGAGGCGGAAATCCATGGCCCCGCCGTCGCAGGGCTTCCACGTTCTCCCAGTCGCCAGGTCCATGAGGACCAAACGGTCGCCGCCCTCCCACGCGAACTGAGAGGCCAGTGTTCCCACGAGGCTTCCGTCGGGCATGTCCCGCACGTCCGGGCCCCAGTGGTGGGTCTGATGGTTGTACCACGAGAGGTCCGGCGTGGGCCAGAGGATCCGCACGCGAGGGTCGGCCAGGGTCAGCTTCGGCGATCCTGTTTGCTGCGCGGCCTCGATTTCCGCTCCCGTCAGGCGAACCCGGAGGATGTGCTTGCTGTCGAGCACGTCCTGGGTCCCATCCCAATGCATCCACTCTCCCTCAATGGAGACGAAGGTGTCCAGCCCGTCATTGGAGAATCCCTGGCCCTGGATGGCGGTGAACCCCAGATTGATGAACTCCGGGTCGTCGGCCGATTGCCGTCCCACGTTGGTCAACTGAATCTCGATCAGCCCTCCCGCCCCGTCGGGACGGAAGGCGCAGAGTTCAACTTGGGTCGCGCCGTTCTCATAGGTAGCCACCGTCCTTCCGCCGAACCACCAGCGATGGCGATCCGGGCCGTAGACCCGGCTGGAGGGCATCCCGTAGCACCCCGCGGGCAGTGCCTGGAACTTGCCCGAGCCGTCGGCGTTCATTCCCCAGATCCCGCCGCCACCAAGTCCGTAGCAGTAGTAGACGGTGCCCGGCGGCGCCGAAGGCGAAGGCTGGTCGGGCTTGTCGCCGTGCGCTGCGGCCGGACCGAGCGCCAGGCAGAAGGCGCCGGCCAGGCTGATGAGAAACTTGGCTCCGAGTCGGAGGTGCATGGCTGTCTCCTTGTGGGACTCGTGGACTTGCTCAAGCGGTCAACGAAAGGCGCTGCATGAGGGCTTCAACCTTAAGGTTGCAGCGGGAAAGCTCGGCGAGGGAGGGATCGGCCGGGTGGGTGGCCCAGGCCGGGAGGGCCGCAGCGCGGGGGGCTGTCGCTTTGGGCGAAGGGGCGATCACCCCGGTGGAAGGCGCCTTTGCCACGTTGCCAGGCTTCGCCGGCGTGAGCAGGGCAGCCAGGGCCGCGTCGGTTGCCCTGCCGGCAAGCGAGGTCTTCGCGGCGGGGCTATTTGCCCTGGTCGGCAAGACCGCGGCACCCGCCCAGGCCAAGAGTTCGCCGCTCGATGTGGCGATGGAAGTCTTCGCCGCTACCGTTATCTGGACGTTCGGCGTGTAGGCGGAGTACCCGTAGCTGTTCACCGCCCGCACGCGATACAACCAGGTAGCGGCGCCGGGCTGGTCTTGCCAAGTCGTCACGTCCGCTCCGGTGATCGCGACCGTGGAGAACGCCGGCGTGCCCGATTTCGGCTTCTTGGCCCTTTGGATCTCGAAGCCAGTCTCGTTGTCGGAAAGGTCCGACCAGGTAAGCGTCACCGTGCTGCCACTGACGGTGGCCGCCAGGTTCGCCGGGGCGGCAGGCGGCATTGCCAGGGGATCGGCCGCCGTTACCACCAGCGACCAATGCTTGAGCGTGCCCGTCTGCTTGTATTGGCCGTCGGTGATCTCCAGGGTCCAGGTTCCCGCGGTCGATTTCCCGTTCAGCGCGGCCAGGCTCCCTTGCGGCCTGAAGTGACCCGTGTAGGGGGCGGTCCCGGACGCGATCCCCTGGGTCGCCGCGTCGTCAAAGTAGGTGTCTGTGAAATTCGCGCTCGTGTTGCTCCCCACCCTGTCGAACAGGAGCACCCGCGTCCCGTCCGGGGCGACGAGGTACGCGGTGAGGTCGCGGTCGCGGGGGTGCTCGATGTCGAGCTGGACATCGATGTCCTTGATGTTGACGCCATCGCGGACGGTGAGCGTCGCGTTTGTCGTGCCCGGATCGCTAAGCCGCTTCGGCATGTCCGTGCCGACATATTCGATGGGAACGTCCAGCGAGTTCATCGTGATCGCCACCGTGGCGGCGTTTCCTATGACGTTCCCCTGCGCGTCCTTCAGCCCGTAGGTGAAATCATCCGGCCCCACCCAGTTCGGGTCAG
>JANLFZ010000148.1:3625-11166 GCA_024653385.1 Thermoguttaceae bacterium
TCGTAGCGGAAGGATCCGTCGTCGTTAATCGATACCTGGCCGTGCGAAGCACCGGTGACAAGATAGGCGTGGAGCGAGATTCCGGGGTTGGCGTCGTTGAGCAAGACGCCCTCGAATTTCGGGACCACCAGCGGGTAATTCATCCAGGAGCTGTACGGGCCATCGTCGACTGCAACGGGGTCCGAAGACAGCGGGCCGGGGGTGATCTTGGTCACGAAGGGCTGCGCCACATAGTTGCCTTGCTCGTCCTTACTCTCGAGGATCCCTGCAGGCAATTCCATGGTGTTCACGAATAGCCCGGCCGCGTAAATCGCGGTCGTGCCGTTAACCGTTGCCACCGCGAGTTGCAGGCTCGCGCTATGGCTATCCTGGAAGGTGTCGAAGTTCCAGAGCCGTCCTAGTTGATAGCCATCGGATTGCGGGTTGGGATCGAACTTCGCAACGTAGCCTTCAAACGTCACAGAACTCGTCTCCTGCGTCACCAAAAGCGCGCCGCCCGGCCCGGGATCGAGGTCCGCGAGGTTCTGATAGTAGCTGCTCAGGTAGAGGCCGCCGCTGGCGTCAGCCGCGACAACGGGGGGGTAACTCTCATCGCCGTCGCCGTACGGGCCTCCGACGGACCCGGCCCAGAGGAAGTTGCCGGTGTCTGGGTCCATCTTGGCCGCAAAGGTGTCGATTGAGCCGGCGCTGGTGAAACGGTAGCCGCCGCCGAGGTCGATGGTTCCCTCATATCTGCCGGCCGCGTAGAGATAGGCCTCGCCGTTGGGCCCTTGGCCTTGGGCCAGGTTATCGACACTCCCGGCAAAGACGTTGCCAGCGATCCCGCCGGTGGCCTTGACCCAGAGCACGTCGGCCTGCGGCGTCAAACGTGCGACCCAACCCCCCGAAATATCCAGCATGATGTCTCCGAACGCAACACCCATGTCCCCCCCGTGCCGGCTCCGGCCGGCGATGAACAGGGCATCCGCATTGGCGACGATGTCCCAAAGACGCGCGTCGCCTGGGCCTCCGGTCTGCCAGAACCAGTTGACCGCGCCCGTCTGTGCATCAAGCTTGGCGACCCACGCATCTTCCCCAATTCCAAGTTCGTAGTACGTGGTCTTGCCCACCTGGATCGACTCTTGGAACATCCCAGCCACGTAAACGTTGCCGGCGTTGTCGGGGGCGATGGCGTGGGGATCGGTGTACCAGGTGCAGGGGAAGTGATCCACCCAGTCCGGGGCCTCCGGCCCGGCGGCCCAGGTCGGATCGCCCTCCGCGGCGAACTTCACGATGAACACGTCGCTTCCCCCGTCGAGGTTCGCCAGGGGCGTTCCCGCGACTTCCGCAGTTCCCCGAAGGAAATCACCCGTCACGTAGATGTTCCCTTGGGCATCCAGCGCGACGGCTCCCCTAGGCGAAGTGCCCTGACCCGGGTCGGTCTGCGCGGAAAGCACGTGGCGGACCCAGCCGAAGCTTCCATCGGCGCGGTACTGGGCGAGGAACATGTCCCCGGAAGCGCCCGTGAGCGTGGCTTCGCCCTCCCCGGGGTCGAAATCGACGGTGCCCGAGAAATAGCCGGCCAGGTAAAGGTTTCCGGCGGCGTCCACGGCGGAGTCGATCACTTGACTATTATTGGTAAAGCTGAGGTTGAACGCCCAGTTGTCCGGCGGCGTCCCAACAAAAGACAAGAGCGAGCGTTCTTCCAGGGGCTCAAGGCAGAGCCTCCGTGCGGAGAGGCGATTTCTCCGAGCGGTCCACGAACGGCCCGGGCGATCGGAACGACGGGTTCTGACGGCTGTGGATGACATTTTTACTCCTCCCGAGAGTCATGGCGATCAATGCACCGGGGTTCTACTCGGGCGGCGTGGCAAGCGGCCCGGAAAACCTCGATCCGCGAGTCTCCCTATTCAGGAAGGCCGGAAGGCGATGCCGCAAACCGCCGCGACAACAACGAACACACGGCGCCAGCGAAATCGCGGCGCCAAAGAAATTCTCTTTCGGACGCTCTTCGCAGTGCGCCTGCAAAAAGTGTCCGGGATAGACTTGAGAACGAACCGTCAATTCGCAAGAATCCAGTCAAGGTCCATCGCGAACTCATTGGCGCTCAGGTCCGTGATCTTGTCTCGGGTCGTGGCATCGCCACCATCCAGGACAACGTTGGCGAAGAACCAGTCCAGGCCCTCGCAGCCGGTCAGCGTGTCCTTGGCATTGTCGTCGAAGACGGTCACCCCATCCTTAAGGCGAAAGCCCCCTGACACGCCGCCGCGGATCCCGCCGCAGCGAGGCGCGTTAGTAAGCGCTCCTCGCAGATTGCACCTGCTAACCCTCCTCCTGCCCATGGCCCGGGTGGGCACGTTCCAAATTCTCGCCGGCATCCGCGTCGATGTCCGGGCGCAACGCATTGAGCGTCCTCAACACCGGTGCCGAGCGGCGGATCTCGTCGGCGAGGGCCGGATATCGGGCCGCCAGGGCAGCCACGTCCACCTCGCGGCCGGCCCGCAGGGCCTCGTCCATTTCCATGAGGACCCGTTCGAGTTCGGGCGGCAGCCGCCGATCGGATTGCTGGCTGCTCATGAGAGGAATCACCGGTTTCGGCGTGCTCGCGCCGCGCGCTCGGCCCTCCACCGTCACTGACCGGAAAAACTCGCCGGAATGGACTCGCATTCTTGGGAATCTCCGGAAGTCAACTCCGTCGAGGGGGTGCCGGTCAAAGTGGGCAAAGGCTCGCATACGCCGAGTGCCAGGCCGGACATTCAACAACAGGAATGCAGGCATGGGGTGTGTTCTCCAGCAGCGCGCCCCGGGCTATAATCTGGCTTGGCTCCCCTGTTTCGCAGAAGCCGGGTCGGAAACCGAGAGGAGCGGACTACGATGACTTCCTCGGAGCCCCCGCAAGCGGACGCCGCTGTCGAATCACAGCTCCGCCAGCTCCTCGCGGCTGCCCAGGATGGCTCGAACGAGGCGTTGGGAGAGCTGCTGGGGTTGTGCCGGGCCTATCTGCTGACGGTTGCCGACGTCGAATTGCCCAGGCAATTGCGGGCGAAGATCGCTCCGTCCGATATTGTGCAGCAGGCTTCGCTCGACGTTTGCCGGAGTCTCGCCCGGTTCAGCGGCCAGACGCGGCACGAACTCCTGGCGTGGATGCGGCGGATTCTTCTGGATAAGGTGGCCGATGCCGTCCGCGAGTATAGGCAGGCCGAAAAGCGGGACTTGGCGCGGGAACTTCCGCTGCCGAATTCGCAATGGCTGGCGGCTCGCCGCCGCAAGGATCGAGACGCCGCGTCGCCCAGCCAGGGTCTTCTCCGCCACGAGGAACAAGAGCGGCTCGACCGTGCCATCGAGCAGTTGCCCGAGGATTACCGCACGGTCGTGGTGTTGCATCACCGGGAAGGGCTGCCGATGGAGGCGATCGCCGAGCGTATGAATCGCTCCGTGGGCGCCGTGCGCAAGCTCTGGGCACGGGCCCTCCAGCGTCTGGGTCGGGAAATGGAGGAACCTGACGAGTCCCGACGATCCAAGGGAACCGGACCGCAAGCCGTTCCATGAGTGCTTCAAGTGACCAGCGCCAGGCGCAATCGAGTCTCCCCGACCCTGTCGCCGGGCGACGGCCAGGAACCATCGATGACCCTCGTCTGGTCGAAGAACTCCAGCAATACCGCATGGCATTGGAGAACGGCATTTGTCCGGATCGTCGCGCCTTGCTCGATCGGTATCCCGACTTGGCTCAGGAGTTGGAGCAGTGTCTGCGCGCGCTGGAACTTGTCTGTCGGGCGGCGGCACAGATGCCGCACCAAGGCCCCGAAGCGAAGGCAGCCGCGTCCCCAGCGGCTGCCCTCCAGCCGCTGGGGACCCTCGGAGATTTCCGTCTTCTGCGCGAGATCGGTTGCGGCGGCATGGGAGTGGTCTATGAGGCGGAGCAGATCTCCTTGGGCCGGCGCGCGGCACTGAAGGTCCTACCGTTTGCCTCGGTGCTCGACCCACGCCAGCTTCGCCGCTTCAAGAACGAGGCCCAGGCGGCGGCATCGCTCGACCACCCGAATATCGTCCATGTCTACACCGTAGGTTGCGAGCGCGGCGTCCACTTCTATGCCATGCAACTTGTGGACGGACAGAGCTTGGCCGAGGTTATCGGCCAGTTGCAGGATAGGACACGTTTCCAGGTTACCAGTGCAAGAAGCCGCGACCATCGCTCGCTCGGCGAGGCGGACCGGATCACGAAGGTCGAGAATCTGGCCGACGCCGACTTCCGCCGCGCTGCGTCCCCCGTCCGCCTCTCGACGCTCAACCCGGCCTCCGTCGAGTTCTTCTCCGCCGTAGCCTCGCTGGGCATTCAGGCGGCCGAGGCCCTGGAGCACGCCCACCAGTTGGGGATCGTCCACCGCGACGTCAAGCCCTCGAACCTCCTGGTCGATGCCCACGGGCACCTCTGGGTGACCGATTTCGGGCTTGCGATGACCCGCTCCAGCGGCGACCTGACCTTAAGTGGTGACGTGCTGGGCACGCTCCGCTACATGAGCCCCGAACAGTTGGCCGGCGACCGCCGCGTGCTCGACCACCACACGGACATTTACTCGCTGGGGGTGACGCTGTACGAACTCGTGACCCTGCGCCCGGCCTTCGAGGCCGATAGCCGCGAGCAGATCGTGCGGCTGATCGAGGGGGTGGATCCGCCAAGCCTGCGGCAGCACAACCGCCGCGTGCCCCGGGACCTGGAAACGATCGTGCTTCGGGCGATGTCCAAGGTGGTCGAGGACCGCTACGCCACCGCCCAGGACCTGGCCGACGACTTGAGGCGGTTCGTCCGTGACGAGCCCATTCATGCCGTGCGGCCAGGATCTTGGCAGCGCGCCGGTCGCTGGGCACGTCGCCATCGGGCATTGGTCGTTGCCGCCTCGGCCATATTGCTCCTGGTGGCGATTGCGGCGATTGTTGCCTCGATCCTTGTCTGGCAGGAACGGAATCGGACCGCGGCCGCGCTGGCGGAATCGCAGGCCAATCTAGGGGTCGCCCGCCGGGTCGTCGATGATATGTATCTTCGCGTCGCGCAGGAATGGATCGCCGAGCAACCGAAGTTGACGCCGCTACAACGAGAATTCCTGGAGAAAGCGCTGGCGTTTTACCAGAGCTGCGCCGAGAAGCAGTCCGAGGACTCGCCTTTCGACGCCGCGATCGCCCTCGTGCGCTGCGCCGAGCTGCACGGCAAGCTGCGGGAATTCCCGGAAGGGGAACGTGTCGTCCGCGAAGCGATCCGGCGACTGGAGGCACTCGTCGCCGATGAACCGGAGAATCGCGAATATCGCCGGGTGCTGGCGTATGCCCTGTGGCGGCTTGCCGGGATCCTTGACTCAACCGACGTGCTCCGGCCGGGTTCCGAGGCTTTCCAGGCATATTGGCGTTGCCATGCCCTGCGCAAGGGGATTCTCCAGGAGGAGCCGCTGGCCTCCACGAGCCAATTGGAATACGGACAGCTCTGCGCCGAGCTGGGGGCAAAAGTCGTCCTGATCGGCGATTTCGTTCAGGGTGAGGCCTTGTTGACGGAGGCTTTGGGCCTCGGCAGGAATCTTGTTCAAGCCGATCCGCAGTCCTATTCCTGTTTGAGGGTTCTAACCGACGCGCTCTACGCCTTGGCCTCCCTGCGCTGCCAACAGGAGCGTTATGCCGAAGCCATCCGCCTGTACCGTGAGACGCTGACAAGTACGGAAGCTTATGTACAGATGTTTCCCCACAGCGCGACCCATCGACGTGGCCTTGCCAGCACGTCCCGGGATTTGGCCTCTGCTTTGGAGCGGCTTGGCAATGGCAAAGAGGCCGAAAGCCTATTCCTCAAGGCAGTGTCGGTCGATGAGGAGGTTGTGGCCGATTTCCCCGACATTGCCATGTTCAGGAAGGAATTGGGGCTCGACTTGTGGCAGCTCGGCCGCTTCTTGTCACGTCGCGGCGATCGCGGTGCAGCCCGGGCGAGATTCGAGACCGCCGTGGCGAGCTTCCGCGATAGCTTCCTGCAGGATCCCTCCGACCTGTACGGTGCCGTCTTCCTTTTGGAATCCCAGCAGGATTTGATGGATCTGCTCGACCATCTCGGCCAGCACTCGGAAATGCGAACGACCCGCGACCAGGCGATCGAGGACTTGCGGCGAATTCTTCAAGCTCATCCAGGAAAGCCTGCACTCGCCGGTGCCTGCGGGAAACTGGCATACTACTTGATGTGCGACCCCAGCCCCGGTCACCGGCAGCCGGAGAAGGCGGCGGCCCTTGCCAAAACCGCCATAGAGCTGGCGGCCGCCGAGGGGGCAGGGGTGGAAGTGCTTGGCATCGTGCAATACCGGTCCGGGAATTGGCGGGAGGCCAGGCAACTGCTGCAGCGAGCCGTCGAGCTTTCCAAAGGACCTCCGACGGTGCCGCGATCTTACCGCTACTCCTTGTTCCGTTTGCCGCGCGCCGGGTTGTATTGCTCCATGGCGTGCGCGAGACTAGGCTGTGGCTTGGAAGGTTAAGGCGCAACAGTTTGAGACTTCGGCAATGAACGGTTTTGGTCCTGCGGTTCCGGCCGACCTGGAGCGGCTCAAGGCCGAATTGGCTCGCGTGTTGGACGAACACCAGTAGCAGCCTCGCGCTATCAATCGTTGAGATGGGAGGGTTGCGCGAACCGAAAGACCGGGGGGCAGAGATGACTGTCAGAGGAGCAACTCGCCGGGTGCCACTGGCCACACGCCAGTGACACCCGGCGACAGGCTGGTGCCACCCGGCGTGGCCATCGTAAGATGGGCTGGCGAGAAGACAAGAGCGTAACGACGCCACAGGGAGAATTTCCCAAGACGTTGCGGCTGCGTCGGCTTCGCGTCTTGCCGACCGCGGCACAAGCCCCGGAAAAGCCGCCGGGAAATACTGGCGTTCCACCGACTTCGGTCCGTTCGCGGAGAAAACCATGGTCAACGTCTCGCTTGGGCCTCACCGCCGGCCTTCGATGTGGAGAAAGATGGCCCTGGCGGCTTGGCCGCACCCGTCGGACCCCCAGGTGTATGCCCGCCTGGAGGTCGATGTGCTCCAGGCGCTCGCCTTCGCCCGGCGGGAATCGCAGCGCTCGGGACAGCGAATCACCATGCTGCACCTCGTCGCGCGGAGCGTGGCCTTGGCGCTGCGCCAACACCCGGAGGCCAACGCCCTGGTGCGCTGGGGCCGCGTCTATCCGCGCCGACACATCGACCTCTTCTTCCAGGTCGCGGTGCCACACGGCGATCTGTCGGGGGTGGTGATCCGCGATGTCGACGCCAAGGGGCCGGCGCAGATCGCCCAGGAACTCCACGAGAAAGCACGGGCCGTGAAGCGAGGGTCGGACCCCGTCTTGGCGAAGGCCCGGCGTCGGCTCGTCAGGACCCCGGCGCTCGTCTACGGCGGCCTGCTCCGGGTGATCGAGTTCCTTGGATACGCGTTGAACCTGAGCCTCCACTGGTTTGGCATCCCGAAGGACCCCTTCGGCGGAGCCATGGTGACCGACCTGGCCTCGCTGGGCATCGCCGAAGGGTTCGCGCCGCTGGTGCCTCGCACCCGCGTCCCGCTCG
>JANLFZ010000148.1:11176-12391 GCA_024653385.1 Thermoguttaceae bacterium
CGTCGTCGCCGTGGGGCGGGTCGAAGAGAAACCGGTGGTCCGCGACGGCCTGGTGGTGGTTCGCCCCGTGTGCGTTCTCTGCGCGACGTTCGACCACCGCGTGATCGACGGCCGCTTGGCGGGCCGCCTGGCACGCGCCGTGGTCGGCTATCTGGGCGATCCGGGGAGGTGGGAAGGGATTAGGGATTAGGGATTGGGGATCGATACACTGGTCGCTCGCCGGGTGCCACTGGCGTGTCGCCAGTGGCATGACGGGGTTGGTTTGCCGTCCAGGTTCCGCCCCAGGGGTGATGCGATTGCTTGTTCGTTCCCGCCCAATCGAGTAGGATCGTCGGACGAAAGCCAAACGGGGCGGGTCCTGTGAGCGATTGGAGGGCGAACAATGCCAGCGTCACCTCGCCACCGGAAGCTCATCAAGCACTATCATGAGCCCGGCGACTTCCGCGGGTCGGGTGGCACGCAATGCAAGGGCGTGGCTAGTCCGCGGAGGCCAGCGGTCCACGCCCACGCTTCGCTCTGGGCGTGCCACCCGGCCGTTCTACATCGTGTGGGACGACGCCAAGGCCCTCTGGATTTTGGCGACCGGGGGAACGCTCGACGACTTCCACCCATCGAGCGCTTGGGGTGCGCACTCGAAGGCGAGGATCCAGGCCGGCGCGACCGGCGGGCAAGTGCTCGTGGAGGCGGGCCCGGGCGCGGCGCTGAACGCCGGAACGCTCGGGTTTGCGGGCACGATCCAAGGGCTCATCCACTACGGCCAGACGGGCGATGCCACGGCCTGGCGGCAAAGCGCCGGAGGCCAATTTGTGTATGCCGTGTGGGTGTATACTGGCTCTCGTCTCTGGTCGTCGCCGGAAACACCAGGTGCAACAACCGTTAGCCGTTGGGGACGTCCCGGTTTGGAGACCGGCGACTGGGTGATGGAGGGATCGGCAAATCTCTGGAACAATATCTGGTCTGGTAAGTGGGACCCGTTCCCCTGGAATCAATACGCGCCGTATGGCTCGGGCCAACAGTTCGTCGTTCCGCCCTCCATGCTGGAATGACCCGGCGGTGTGTTCGGTGTCCCGAAGGGACTCCTTGGTCAGAGAATCTACGTCGGCCCCGGTCTTCCTCCTCCGTAGGAGCCAACGAGGATGCTGCAACACGCACTGTCGATCATCGCGCTTAGCGCAGCTGCATGGGTTGTTTGCGGAAACTGGTGGTTGGTCGTTC
>JANLFZ010000148.1:12401-12627 GCA_024653385.1 Thermoguttaceae bacterium
CGCCAAGGGGAAACGCTCATCTTTGGTTCCCATTGCGGGAGGAGTATTGGGATGCTTGGGATGCTTGCTTTCGCCGTATGAGATCTTGAGCAGACTATGGTGGGTCCCGTTAATTCTGGACGTGGGGTGCGTGCCGGAATTGAGTCTCGCCGCAACCTACGTCGTTATCTCGCTCATTCGTGGGCGCAGGTCGAGCGACGAACAAAGGTGACAGGTACGAATGGCG
>JANLFZ010000013.1:0-6396 GCA_024653385.1 Thermoguttaceae bacterium
GGTCTCGATCAGGCGATCAGCGAGCGCCATGGCGGCCAGCTCGCCGCCTGATCGAGACCGGCATGTGGATAAGTCACGAGGTACAGGCCCGTATCCCCGCGCTGGCCGGTGAAGCCCCGGGAAAGGACTGACGTTATATGGGCCTGGACGTAGTCGAACTCCTGATGAATGTCGAGGAGGCATTCGATATCCTCCTCGGCGACGACGAAGCAAGCGAGGTCCGTACGGCGGGCGATTTGCACCGTCTTGTCGTGGCGAAGCTCCGCCAGCGCGATGCCGACCCCTGCCTTTCCGCTCGGCTCTTCCACCGGATTCGCGATGAGATCATCGCTCGACTCGGCGTGCCGCGAAGTGCGGTCCGTCCATCGACTCGCCTCGAATCGCTGATCCCAAGGGGCCACCGGCGCGCGATCTGGCGGGCGGTGGCGCCAGAAGGACAGTTGCCTCCTCCGGCACTTGACTATCCCCGCTGGCTCCGGCGAGCATTGTTTGGCCTGCTCGTGGCCACGCCGCTCGTTGCCGTGGCGTCCGTCTTCTGCCTAGGTATTCCGTGGCCCACGGTTCCCATCGCCGCGCTCGTCATCAGTCTGGCGTGGGCAGCCGGGTGCTTGGTTCTGGCGATACTGACTCAGCCCCTGGCGGTATGCCTTCCCAATGGGTGTGAGTCTGTTGCCGACATGGTCCGGCGCATGGCGCCCCGAGGATACGGTGCCGCGAAATCCCCACCCGCGCCATGGACCGAAGACGAAGTCTGGAGCCGGCTCCAGGCAGTCATCGCCAGCACCTTGCAAGTCGATCCCGCCCGCGTGACAAAAGACGCCGATATCGTTCGCGACCTCGGAGCCGGTTGACGCGGCAAGTGCTGACACGGCGAGGTGCATCATGAAGACCAATGCCGCCCGCATCCTCGGTAAACTCGGCATCGCTTACGAGGTCCGCCAGTACGAGGTCGATCCCGACGATCTTGGGGTGGAAAAGGTCGCCGCGGGCATCGGCATGCCCCTAGGGCAGGTATTTAAGACCCTCGTGGCCCGGGGCGACCGCGGCGGGGTGCTGTTGGCCGTCGTGGCGGGGGACGACGAGCTGGATTTGAAGGCCCTCGCTCGGCTCTCGGGCGACCGCCGCGTGGAACTGGTACCTCTGAAGGAGGTTCAACCCCTGACGGGTTACATCCGCGGAGGGGTAACCGCCCTGGCGTGCAAGAAAGACTACCCCGTCTACGCCGACGCGCAAATCGAGTTGTACGATCGCATCGCGGTGTCGGCAGGCGTTCGGGGCGCACAGCTCGTCCTTGCGCCTGCCGACTATCTTCGGGCCACGCGGGCCAAGGTTGGCCCGATCTCTCGGCCGAAAGAGGATCGTTGACAAACTCGGCAAGATCGGTCGAGTCGACGCATCCAGGGTTTTCGTCAAAAGCCATCCAGGCCTGCGCGTCGAAGCTAGCGGATAGGGGCGGGTCGTGCCCGCGCGCTCGTTGCGGCTAAGCCCGTTTCCCCATGCAAGAACCCCCACGAGCGGGTGCAACGATGCGCAGCTCACGACGACACGCTCCGAGGACCACGGCAACCTTCTGGCTGTTGGCAGGTTCCTTCGCCCTGTTGGCGGGTTGTACGCGGGAGAAGTACTATCGTCAGGCCAACCAAGAGGTCGAGTGCATTGTCCAGCAGAAGTCGAACGACCCGCGCTGGGCCCTGCCGGGCTTTACCATCGACATGGATCCCCGCAGCCGGTACTACGATCCCTGCGACCAGGTCCGGCCGCCCATGCCCCCGGACGATCCCGCGTCGCACCGCTACATGGAGTGCGTCAACGGCATGAAGGGCTGGCCCCATTGGGACCGCAACGGTTTCCGCTCGACCTTGGAGAATCCCCAGTGGCGGCAGCGGCTGGGCGAGTATGTCGATCTGACGCCCGAGGGCGAGGTGCATCTGACCTTGCCGGCCGCGGTCACGATGGCGTATGTGAACTCGCCGAGCTACCAGCAGCAATTGGAGACGATCTACCTGTCGGCGCTCGACGTGAGCACCGAGCGATTCCGGTTCGACGTGCAATTCTTCGGCGGCAACACAACGGCCTGGGAGCACCGCGGACGGCTCGCCCGGAGCAGCACCCTGGGCGCCTTGTCGCCCCCGTCGCCCGGTGCCCAGTCGTCCACCACGTTGTCGACCACGACCGACTTCCAACTCGAGCGCCGGTTCGCCACGGCGGGCGAGTTGCTGGTGGGATTCGCCAACTCGTTCGTCTGGCAGTTCGCTGGGCCGGACCAGAACGCCACGCTGTCGATCCTCAACTTCAACCTCGTGCAACCGCTGTTGCGCGGCGCGGGACGCGATGTCGCCTTGGAGCAACTCACCATCGCCGAGCGCGGGCTGTTGGCCAACCTCCGCGCGTTCCAACGCTACCGCCAGGGCCTGTACACCCAGTTCGCCGATGGCCACCTGGGTGGCCATCGGCGAACTGGGGGTCAGCGGACCTCAGCGCCGCGGCGGCTTCTTCGGCGGCACCGGGTTGACGGGCTTTACCGGCACCGGCGGCGGCGGGTTCGGCGGCGTCGGCGAGGCCACCGGCTTCGGACGCACGGGCTTCACCGGCGGCGGCGGAGGCGGGGGCGGCGGCGGAGTGACCGGCTTCGTGGGCGGCGGCGCGGGCCAGGTCGGCGGGTTCATCGGCCTGCTCCAACAGTACCAGCAAATCCTCAACACCCGCGAAAGCCTCAACGCCCAGCTCCGTACCCTCCGGCTTCTCGAAGCCTACCTCGACGCCGGCACCATCGACCTCACCCAGGTCGACCAGTTCCGCCAAAGCATCGAGTCGGAGCGGGCCAGCCTCCTCCAGGCGCAAAACTCCCTGGAAAGCAGTCTCGACTCGTTCAAGACGGGTACCCTGGGGGTCGCGCCCGACCTGCCTGTTCGGCTCAACACCGAGATGATCCGCCGGTTCCAGTTCATCGACCCCCACATGAGCGGGCTTCAGAACCGACTTTCCGACTTTCTCGAGGACTTCGGCCGGTTGCCGCGCGCGCCGGAGGTCGCCACGATCGAGCAGGCATTCGAACGGCTCGCGGCCCTCTTGAAGGCGGCCGCGGGCCAGTTCGCCGAGGTCGAGGCCGATCTCGACGAGCTGGCCAAGCACAGCCCGGAACGGGTCCGCCTGATGGAAACCACCGACGCCCAGAATTACGTCAAGGAAATGAAGCGCTTGGGCGAGACCTTCGACGCGTTGAAAAAGCGCTTCGCGCCCTTGGAGGAACGCGCCGCGGCGCTGCGCGGCCAGCTTGGCCCCGAGACACGGCAGAAAACCGCCGATCAACTGGTCGAACTGGTCACCGGGTTCGCTACCCTGATCGACGAGCTGTCGCTGGTCCAGGCCCGGGCGCGCCTCGAGGTCGTCACCATCACGCCGGTGCGGCTCGATTCGCAGAAGGCCCTGCGCATCGCGCGGGCCAACCGCCTCGACTGGATGAACAACCGGGCCTCGCTGGTCGACACCTGGAGGCTGATCCAGTTCAACGCCGATGCCCTCCAGTCGGTCCTCAACGTCAATCTCAGCGGCGACCTGGCGACCGTGGGCGACAATCCGCTGAACTTCCGCTCGCCGGCCGGGTCATTGCGGGCCAGCGTGCAGTTCGACGGTCCCTTTACCCGGCTTCTGGAGCGGAACAACTTCCGCCAGGTGCTGATCGACTACCAGCAGTCCCGGCGGCAGTTGATCCAGTTCGAGGACTCGATCCATCAGACCCTTCGCTCGCGGCTCCGCACGCTGGAGCAGTTGCGCGTGAACCTCGAGATCCAACGGCGCGCGGTGATCATTGCCATCCGCCGCGTGGACCAGACCCGCGACGTGCTCAACGAGCCGCCCCCGCCGCCCCAACCCGGCCAGCCCGCGGCACAGCTTGGTCCCACGGCGGCGCTGAACCTCTTGACGGCCCTGTCGGACCTGCGCAGCTCGCAGAACAACTTCATGAGCGTGTGGTTGAACTACTACGCCACGCGCATGCAGTTGGAACGGGACCTGGGGATCATGGAACTCGACGATCGGGGCCTCTGGATCGAGGAGCCGTGGGAGGATCTCGACGAGGTCGGCGCCGACGAGGCCCCGATACCCCCGCCGGTACCCGAGGACCTCATTCGCAAACTCGATCCCGAGGGCCCTCGCGTCGGCGACCCCGAGGGTCTCGCACCACCGCCCTTGCCCAAGGCCATGGGAGCCGGTCCGGACAAGTCGTAAGCGCGACGGGGGGCGGTCTGTGTCGAACCCCGGATCGCGCGTCGGCTGTTGACTCCGCCTGCCGCGTGAGCGAACATATCCCTGGCCCGCGCCAACCGACGCGCGGAGGAGGAGGTGGACCGTGACGCAACAGGTACGACGTTTCGGGCGACGGCAGTTCTTGGGACGCATGGCCGCGGCCGCGGGCATTGCGGCAGGGCCGTATGTGATCACCTCGACGGCCTTGGGCGGCCAGGGACGCCCACCGGCCAGCGAGCGGATTACGGTGGGTTTCCTGGGCGTGGGGGGGCATGGGCTGCACCGGAACCTGGGGATGTTCCTCCAGCAGCCCGACGCCCAGCCCGTCGCGCTGTGCGACGCGGACCGGCGCCAGTTGCCCGTCGCGCTTCGCATGGTCCAGCAGAAGTTCGGCAGCGGCTACACCTGCCAGATGACGCACGACTGGCGCGAGGTCGTCGCCCGGCAGGACGTCGACGCGGTGATGATCTCCACGCCCGACCACTGGCACGTGCCCATGTCGGTGGCGGCGATTCGGGCGGGCAAGGACGTCATCTGCGAGAAGCCGACCGTCACCGTGGCCGAGGGCCGCTTGCTGGCCGACACGGTCAAAAAATACGGCGCGGTGTTCCAGCTTTCGACCGAAGACCGCAGCCTGGCCGTGTATCACCGCATGGCCGAGTTGGTGCGCAACCAGCGCATCGGCAAGCTCCAGCGCATCGTGGTCGGGCTGCCGACCGGCCCGAGCCACGCGGCCGACCCCACGCCTCAGCCGCCCCCTCCCGAACTCGACTACGACATGTGGCTTGGCCCAGCCCCCTGGGCCCCGTACTGCCCGGCGCGATTGCCGTTCAACTGGCGCTGGGTGAGCGATTACTCGGGCGGAATGCTGACCGACTGGGGCGCGCACCTGTTGGACACGGCCCAGTGGGGCAACGACACCGAGCGTACCGGCCCGGTCGAGGTGTCGGGCACGGGCAAACGCCCGGAAAAGGGTCTCTACGACACCTTCTACGAGTTCCACCTCACGTACAAGTACGCCAACGGCGTCGAGATGGAGGTCCACAGCGGCGGCGTGCGCCTGCGCTTCGAAGGGACCGACGGCTGGATCGAGAGCAACGGTTGGATCGGCCCGCTCGAGGCCAGTTCGCCGGAGATCCTCCGCTCGGTCATCGGTCCGGGCGAGGTCCACTTGTTCACCTGCCCCGAGGGCGAACACCGCAATTTCCTCGATTGCGTGAAGACCCGCCGCGACCCCTACTTCCCCGCCGAGATCGGCCACCGCTGTTGCTCGGTGGCGCATCTGGGCAACATCGCGCTGGAACTGGGCCGCAAGCTCCGCTGGGACCCGCATGCCGAGCGATTCCCCGACGACCCGGAGGCCAACCGGCTGTTGTCGCGGGCCATGCGGGCGCCGTGGACCCTGTGACCGTTACGGCCGGAACTGTTGGCACCAGAACACCGTGCCATGGGCCGTGCGGTAGGCCGCCACGCCGATGCGCCGATGATGGGGGTTCAGGATGTTGGCGCGGTGTCCCGACGAACTCATCCACGAACGCATCGCCTCTTCGCCCGACTGCTGCCCCATCGCGATGTTCTCGGCCACGGGTTGCCGCGTGTGCTGAAGGCTGTGGTGAAGCGTCATCCACGTGCAATGGGCCCGCGCCGACTGCATCAACTCGGGGTCGATCTCCAGCGCCGCCAACCCGAAGCGCGCGCGCTCGGCGTTCGTGCGCTCGACAAGGTCTCGCTCGACAGGAATCAGGTCCAACCCATCGATGACGGATGGCTGGGATGTTTGAGCACCCTGCGCATTCTGCGTCAACTGTGACAACGCCTGAGTATCTGTGGCAGTGCCGGCCGGGACCATTTGCTCGGCAACCAGGATCGCCAACCATGCGCAGAGCGAGAGCGGGTCGGTCATAAGCGCCTCGGTTTCCTTTTCTCGAGAGGGGGTGTCGACCGTCCGGTCAGGGGCGACCGGACGATGGTCGCACCCTAGGGCATTCGCAGGCCCTAAGGCGGGGTCCCGCAAGACCCAACGTGGCCAACCCGCGCCATACCTGGTGCGCCGTGCGGCGGTCTGGGCATCCTGCGGAGACTTTGCGGGCAGGTGAGCACCAGGATAACCGGATCCCGGCCAATTGCAAGAGGCTGCCGATCAGGAATAAC
>JANLFZ010000013.1:6406-26511 GCA_024653385.1 Thermoguttaceae bacterium
TAACCCATTGGCGCCCTGGTGGTTGCACTTCACCAAGGCCCGGGGCCCCTCAAGCGTAGCGGGCCATCACCCAGTCCACCAGGCCAGGCGCCCAAGCGTTCAGACGGCAAAGCACCTTGCCCCAGAAAAACGGAATCACCTCGTGCTTGCCTCGACGCATGGCGCGGACGACCGCTCGGGCCACATACTCCGGAGTGACCGCGCCGTGCTCGGGCCAACGCGGCTGGCTGGTCCGCTCGATCACCCGGTCGAAGAACTCGGTCTGGGTCGTACCCGGACTGACCACCAGCACGTCGATCGGGTACGCCGCCAGCTCCGCGCGCAGCGACTCGCTGAATCCCTGCACCGCGAACTTGCTGGCACAGTACTCGCTGCTATGGGGCACGCCGCGATGTCCGAGGATCGAACTGACATTGACCACCATCGGAGTGCGACCCTGCTTGAGGCCGGGCAGGGCCAGTCGCGTCATCTCGACCAGCGCGAAGAAGTTGACCTCCATGATCCGCCGAAGCCGATTGGGGTCGGCATCCTCGAAGCGGCCCATCGCCCCCACGCCCGCGTTGTTGACCAAAATATCGAGCCCCCCGAGACGGGTCCGGGCCGCATCGACCACGGCTTGACGCACGGCAGCCTCGGTGATGTCGCCGGGCACGGCCTCGACGCGCACCTTTAGCGCGGCAATCTCGTCGGCCAACTTGCCGAGCCGATCTTCACGCCGCGCCGTCACGACCAGGTCGGCACCCTGCCGGGCCAGCTCGAGCGCCAGGGCCTTGCCGATGCCGCTTGAGGCCCCCGTGACGATCGCTCGGCTTCCGCGGATTTCGCGCCTGGGCATGGGGGGTCAAGAGGTCCAAGCTCGTCTTCGTCGCCCCGGTTCACCGTGCCCCCGCACTCTAGCAACCTCGGCCAACAGCGTCAATCATCTCTGCGTGAGGCAACCGTTCTCGGGGACTATCCCGATTTTCGCGACGACGGAGCGCGAAAATGGGACTATCCCCTTCGGGCGTGAAGGGGACCGGCACGTTTTTCGGCCCACAAGAAGGCGAAAGACGCGCCAGTCCCCAGCCTGTGAACGGTTACAATGGGCAGGGAATGGGAATCGAGGTTTACAAGAGGCTCAAGCCGGCCCTTTGGAGCACTTCGCCGCGAATCGAGATGGTCACGTCGTCCAGCGGGACCTCGATGCCCGAGAGCCTCCGCGCGGCCTCGGCGATCCGCACCAGGCCCGTGCAGCACGGCACCTCCATGTGGAGGACCGTGACGCGCCGGATCGACGACTGGCGAAAGATCTCGGCGAGTTTCTCGACGTAGAAGGGCGCGTCGTCGAGTTTGGGACAGCCGACGAGCACGGGCCGGCCTCGCAGAAACTGCCGGTGGAAACCGGCCAGCGCGAACGGCACGCAATCGGCCGCCAAGAGCAGATCGGCGTCGCGCAAGAACGGTGCGCCCGGCGGCACGAGCCGCAGTTGAATGGGCCAGTGCCCCAAGGCCGAGACTTCGCCCTCGCCAAGCCCAGCCGTCTCGGCGCCGCTGCGCTCGGCCGTGGGGCCTTGGGGCGATGGTGCATCCACGGCGAACGTCCGCACGGCCGAACCGGGACAGGCGTGTTGCTTCGCCGGCCGCACGGCCGCCTGATGCCGGGCTTCCTGATGCCGCCGGGTGGCCTCTTCGTCAAAGCCCACGGCCTCGCGCTCGATCACGCGCAGGGCCCCCCGGGGACATTCGCCCAGGCAGGCCCCCAGTCCGTCGCAGTACACGTCGGAGACCAGCCGGGCCTTCCCGTCGCGGATTTCAAGGGCCCCTTCGGCGCAGGCCGTGACGCACTGTCCGCAGCCATCGCACTTCGCCTGGTCGATTTCGATGATCTTGCGCCGGGTCATGATTGGTCCCCCATCTCTTGGGTTTTTCTCTTGAAGGCCCCTACTTTCTCCGCCCGCGAAAACGGTGCAACAGTGCCATGATCGGGTGGCGCCAGAGCATGCGCGGACCGGCGTATCGCATGACGGCCTTGATGCGGTCCCGCATTGTCGGCTTGTAGCAGTGGATCGGGCATTGGGCGCAGGCGGGTTTCTCCTCGCCAAAGCGGCAACACCCGAGCCGGCGAAGGGCGTAATCGAGCAACTCCTGGCACTCGGTGCAAACCGCACCTCGATGCCCGTGATGCCCCCGGCAATAGATCTCGATCATCGCCCGAACGGTCCGTTGCTCCAGCGCGATCCGCGGTCCTGGGCTTGCCGATTCGCGGTTCATGACGCTCCACTCCCATGCACCTACATGGCCCCATGAGCCAATTCTCGCAGGCGCAATGCGCGGCGTCCTTGATCCAGGTCAATCGGAAGACCAGAGTTCGAGATAGCGGCGCAGAAGACGGGCATAGCAGGCCGCGTCGGGACCGGGCGAGAGGGTCCGGCAGGGCGGCGCGAGTCGATCGACGAACGAGGCGAGGTCCGCCCCAGGCCCCGCCGTTGGACAAGGCACTGTCCCCGGCCGTGGGGTTTCTGGTCGCCCGTCGGATGGCACACGTTCGACGAGGGCGCGGGCGATCAAGGCCGCGCCCAAGGCGCTGACAGCCGGTTGGGTGACACAAGCCACGGGCTGGCCGGTCACGTCGGCCAGGATTTGCGGGGTGATACGGCTGGCCGCCGCGCCGCCACAGAGCACGAGGCGATGAACCGACAAGCCCGCGTCCTCGAAGAGCTTCAGGTGCCGGGCGAGTTCGCAGGCCAGCCCCTCGACCACGGCACGGACGAGGTGGTTTGGCGTGTGCGCGAGCGTGATTCCGGCGATTCGCCCGCCACCGGCCAGGTCCTGCCCGGCCTCGGCGCTGGCGCTCAAGAGGGGCCAAAAGCACAGCCCATCGCTGCCGGGGGGGACGTCGGCCATCACATCATCGACTTCGTGTGGTGCAAGGCCGGGCCGGCCAGTGATCCTGAGAACCCAATCGAGCGCCGCGCCTCCATTGGTCATGGGGAGCATCTGACCGAAGAGTCCCTCGACCGGATGCCGGCAGACGAAGGTCCCCCGGGCGACGGGATCGGCCAGTCGGCCCAGGTTGACCAGGAGGACCCAGGCCGTGCCTGTGCCCAGGTACACGTCGCCCTCGCGCACGGCCCCTGCCCCGAGCGTGCCCGCGTATTGGTCATGGATGGCCGGAGAGACCGGGATTCCGGCCATAAGACCGGTCTGCCGCGACGCCCAAGGGGTCAACCGCCCGGCGATGGTCGTGGCGGGCACGAGATCGGGCAACTGGTCCTCGCGCAGGCCGAGGCGGGCGAGCACGTCGGGGTCGGCGCGATCGAGCCAAGGGTTGTAGAGCATCGCGATCGAAAGGGAAGTCGCGTCGTGGGCGCGGCGTCCCGCAAGGCGTCCGACGATCGCATCGCCGACCCAGCCGAGCCGTGCCGCGCGGGCCACGATCTCGGGCGATGATCGCATGCGCAGGACCTGGCCGGGCGTCATGGTGCAGGGCGTCCGGCCCAGGTGACGCACGAAGAACTCCTCGCCCAGTTCGTCGGTGAGCCGGCGGTCGAAAGGGCGCCCGCGCCCGTCGAGCCAACTGATGACCGGACCGACGGGCCGATCGTCGGCGTCGAGCCATTGCATGGCTGCCCCTTGGCTGGAAACGCCCACGGCCTGGATTCCCGCCGGATCGACGGCCGCCAGCGCCTGCCGAATGGCCTCGCAGACCGCGTGCCAGATGGCCTCGAGGTCTTGCTCGACGCCGCCGTCGGGCGTGGCGACTCGGTCGACCGGCGCGGCGCCTTCGGCCGCGATGTGCCCGGCCGCGTCGACGACCCGCGCCTTGATGTTCGTCGTGCCGAGGTCCAGCCCCAAGTACATCGGTCACACCTCGCAAAAGTCGGCATCGAGCAAGCGCGCCGTCGCGCGGAGGCGCGGCATGGCGTCGCCGAAGCAGACCGCATGGTGGTGCGGCCCGCCGGCCTTCGCATACGCCGAGAGCCACTCGCGCACGTCGCGATCGACCGCGAGCTTGAAGTGCGGCACGCCGAGCCGGACGAGCGGCCCGAAGTCGTCGATCCGCACCCGGCCGGCCACCAGGCGCCACCTTCGTTCGGGACCTTGCGCCAAGGCGCACAGCGTCGCGGGCCCCGGCTGGAGACTGGCGGCCAGGACCAACTGGCGCGCGCGGGTTCGGGTGATGGGCTGTTTTCGCGCGACGAGCGCGACCTTGCGGTCGCGCCGCGCCATGCCCACGTTCACCTCGCCCATGTGACTCATGAACAACGCGTTGCCCGCAAAGTCGATCGTGAAAATCTCGCTGAAGCTCGCGGGCCCCTGAAGCCGGCCGAGCAGCCACGTGCCCAGGGCTCCGACGAGGTCCCCTTCGCCGGCGAATCCCACGCCGTCGGCCATGAGCCGGCTGGCCGCGACGAACGGCAACGTCTCGGTCCGCTCGTCTTCGCCAAAGGCCAGAAACTGGTAGCTCAAGGCGTCGAGCCGGTGCTCGGCCACCATGGCGCGCAGGGCGTACTCGGCGCGGGCGGTGGCGCTAAGATCCTCCTCGGTCAGGTCGTCGGCCAGGTCGTACGTGTCGCGGTATTGGGCGACCAGCGTATCGATCTCGGCGGCGGGGACGCCGGACGCGCGCCCGACGTACTCCTCGACGGAAAGCGCGGTCCACCGGGCCCCGAGCGTTGCGGCCAGGTGCGTCGTATCGACCGCGAAGTCGCCCATGCCGGGAAACGGGTACCCGATCAGTCCCACACACGCGCGCCGGAGCCTCGCGACGGCCGCGGCCGCCACGCAGAAGTCGCTAAGCTGCCGGAACGCATCGGGGTCGCGTGGGTGCGACGTGACGTACTCGAACCGTACGCCGCTTCGCACGAGCACGCTGGCCAAATCCTGCGTGCCGTGAACGCCGTGGTTGTCGATCATCGCGGCGGTGTCGAAGTCGCCGCCGACGGCCCAAAGCTCCTGGGTGTTCCAGACGATGATCGGCAAACGCGTGCGCGCCAGGGCCGGCAGGGCGAGTTGGCTCGGCGCGTATGTCAGGCAAACCACCGCGAGGGCGTCCACGCCTGCGGCCTCGTACCGGGCAACGAGCCGGTCGATTTCCTCGCGGCGGAAGACCGCCCGATCGAATTCGACCTGGACCGTGTTCTCCAACCGCGCGAGCACCTCGTCGCGAAGCCAGCGCTCGCGCCCTTGGCGCAACCCAGGGGCCAACTGCTCGTACAGCTCCAGCGTCAGGGCCAGCACGCCAACGCGGGGCCGATCCGACATCGCAGGCACGGCCGCCCTCCTTACCAGAACACCACGAAGAACGCCACGACGGCCGCGATCACCACGCCGCCGAGCCACGCCACCAGAGGCGACGGCCGCAGGTCGATATCCGTACGCACCGGCAACTCCTTCGGCTCGGCGAGCGGTCTGGCCGCCGTCACCACCGCCATCGCCCCCAGGATCACCGCGAAGGTGATCGCCATGCGGTTCAAGAAGGCCATGTCGCCCCACCACCAGTGTAGTAGGCCATAGACCGGGGGATTGAGCGCCAAGGCCACGATGCCGGCCGCCGGCGGCGCCCGCTTGACGACGAAGCCGAACACGAACGCCGCCAAAACGCCGGGCGAGATGTACCCTTGGAACTCCTGAATGTAATTGAACACGCCGAAGCGTCCCAAGTGCGGCGCCATGACGCAGCCGACGAGCATGAAGAGCACGGTCAGCACGCGGCCCGTACCCACGAGAAATCGCTGCGTTGCCTCGGGCTGCCAGTAGCGTTTGTAGAGGTCGATGGTGAAAATCGTCGAAGCCGAGTTCAACAGCGAGGCCAACGTGCTGATGACCGCCCCGGAAATCGCCGCGAAGATGAAGCCCTTCATCCCCAAGCCGGACCATCCCTCGGGAATCAAGTTGCGAATCAGCGTGGGGTAGGCCTTGTCGGGGGCGCCGGCGAGTTGATCGGGGTAGAGCTGCCAGGCCATGATGCCCGGCATGACCACCGCGAACGGGACGATCAGCCACAAGGCGGCGGCGAACAGAATGCCCAACTGTCCCTCGCGCAAGCTCTTGGCCGCCAGCGTGCGCTGGACAATGAACTGGTTCAGGCCGCAATAGTAGAAGTTCGGGATCCACAGCCCCAACAAGAGCACGGTCCAGGGCAGGCTGGGGTGATCGGCGGGCAGGACCATGTGCAGCCGGTCGGCGCTGCCGGACAAGAAGTTCGCGGGTCCCCCCAGCGCCACCAGCCCGAGAACCATCGTCAACAGTCCGCCGAACAAGAGCGCCGAGCCCTGGAACAGATCGGCCCAGACCACGGCCGACAGTCCACCCCAGGCGGTGTAAAGCGTGGCGATGAACCCGACGAGCCAGACGGCGCGGGTCAGGTCCATATCGAAGATCGTGTGCAGCGTCAAGCCGCCCGAGTACAGCACCGCGGCCACGAGCACCCCCACGTAGATGACCATCGTATAGAAGGCCATGATGCCGCGAGCGGCGGGGTGGTAGCGGTATTCGAGGTACTCGGGCATGGTGTAGATTCCCGCCCGCAAGAACCGCGGCAGGAAAAACAGCGCCACGAAGACGATGGTCACGACCCCGAGTAGTTGGTATCCCGAGACGGCCAGTCCCACGTTGCCCGCCGCACTGCCGGCCATTCCCACGAATTGCTCGGTCGAGATGTTCGCCGCGACGATGGAAAACCCGATGAGGTACCACCGCAGCCCTCGCCCCGCCAGAAAGTAGTCCTCGCTGGTTTCCTCCTTGCGGCTCTTCAACAGGCTGAAGCTGACGACGACCGCGAAGAACGCCACGAAAACCGAGATATCCAACCAGTGGAGCGACATGGCAGCGCGACGGGGCAGTACGTGAAGGGAGACTTGGGGGGAGTGTAGTGGTCGCGTCGCGCGGTGTCAACCTGATGGCCAGGTCCCGGCCAACTTGCTGGGGAGGTGCCCTCGGGCTAGAATTCCCCTAAACGGTCACGAATTCCGTGAGGTCCGAGCCCTGGAGACGCCGCCATGCACGAGAGCCGCCCCGCCGAGGCCGCCGGCCGGCCTGTCGCGGCGCGCCGCGGCGGTTTCACGCTCGTCGAACTCCTCGTGGTGATCGCCATCATCGGGATCCTGATTGCCGTCCTGCTGCCGGCCGTTCAGGCGGCGCGCGAGGCCGCGCGCCGCTCGCAGTGCATCAATCATCTGAAGCAGATCGGCCTGGCGATGCACAACTACCACGGGGCGCACGGGGTGCTGCCCTTCGCCACCGGCGATTGTTGCGGGGGCAAGCCCCAGACGGGCACGTGGGCGGCGTTCATTCTCCCCCATCTCGAACAACAGCCGATCTACGATCTGTTCGATTTCCGCTACCACATGAAGGACGCGCGCAACGCCCAGGCCGTCCAGGCCGTGGTTCCCGAGTACATCTGCCCGAGCGATCCCATGGCGCCGCGGCCGATCTTTAGCGACCGTTTCTGGCCGCATGATCCCAACCCGGCGCTGGCGTTATGGTATCCAGTGTGCATCGGGCCCACGGAGATGGGCCGTTCGGGCTGTCCGTTCTGCCCGGATTCGCGCCCCAGCCCGAACAACATCTGCTGCCAGAGTTCGAATTTCGGATCGGACCGCAACGACTCGGTGGGGATGTTCGGCCGGCACGTCACGGCCATCCGATTCGAGGATGTCAAGGACGGCACGAGCCACACGATCATGGCGGGCGAGACGATTCCCTCGCACTGCGCATTCATGGGAGCGTACGCCCCGAACTTCCCGCTTTCGAGCACCAATATCCCCATCAACACGATGGAGGACGGCAAAGGCACCTGGTCGAACTGGAACCGCACCTGCGGATACAAGAGCTACCACCCGGGCGGCGCCAATTTCGTCATGGGCGACGGGAGCGTCCATTTCTTCCCCGAGACGATCGACTTTCCCTACCTGTTCAACGCGCTGGGCACGCGCGCCGGGCGCGAGCGCAAGGTCCAAGTACCCGAGTAGGCCCCGGCGCGCGGCTGAAGGCCCCGCGCCGGCTCTTGCGGCGGCGCGCGTTTTCAGGTTAGATGGATAGATGCACGAGCTTGCGATCGTCGAGGCGATCCTGGACGAGGTCCAAAACGAAGTCCGCCAGTCGGGGGCCGCCGGCCGGATCGCCCGGATCGAGCTGGCCATCGGCCGGCTTTCGGGGGTGTGTGTCGACTCGGTCCGGTTCGCGTTCGAGTTGCTTACGCAGGGCACGCCGCTTGAAGGCGCCGAGCTTCGCATCCGCGAGCCCAGGGCCGTGTGCGTATGCCAGGCGTGCGGCGCGCGGACCGAAATCGGCGAGATGATTGCGGGTTGCCCGAACTGCTCGGACCGGGCCGTCACCGTTGAAGGCGGCCGCGATCTCGTCCTCGAAACGATCGAAATCGAAGATCCTCCATGAAGATCGTCGCTGCCAAGAAGATCCTCAAGGCCAACGACCAGATTGCCGAAGAGAACCGGGCCCGCTTCGATGCGGCGGGCGTGTTCGTCGTGAACCTCGTCGGCTCGCCCGGCTGCGGCAAGACCACCCTCGTGGAAGGCCTGATTCGGCAGTGGGGCGGGCGCCTGGCCGTGGCGGTGATCGAGGGCGACATTGCCGGCTCGGTCGACGCCGAGCGGATCGACGCCCTGGGCATTCCCGTCGTCCAGATCAACACCGAGGGGGCCTGCCACCTCGATGCCATGATGATCGCCGCCGCGGCGAGGGACCTCGACCTCGAGGCGACCAATCTGCTGATCGTCGAGAACGTCGGCAACCTGGTCTGCACCGCGGGGTTCGACCTCGGCGAGCACCTTCGCGTGGTCGTCTTGAGCGTCAGCGAGGGCGATGACAAACTCATCAAGTACCCGGCCATCTTCCAGGGATCCCACGCCATGGTGATCACGAAGATGGACCTCTTGCCGCACACGAATTTTCGGGTGGCCGAGGCGATTGCCGGGCTGAAACGCCTCGCCCCCGACGCCCGAGCGTTCCAGGTCGCGGCCCTTCGCGGCGAGGGCATCGCGGAACTGGCCGGTTGGCTGGCGGCGCAGCAGGCCGGCCGCCGGGAGCCCCGGCGCCGCTCCTGAAACCATCCAGTGGACTTTTCCGCCGGGGGCGATTATCCTTATCGCGGCGGCCATGGCCGGGGGAACCTTCACGCCGGCCCGCGATACGCCGAACCGCCCTTTGCGCGATCCGAACCACTGGCGATACTGGAGGCAACAAAATGCGCGTCGGGACACTCAGACGAACTCTCGCCTGGCTGGTGTTTTTTGTCGGGACATCCTGGGCGCCTCTTGTGGCAGCAGAACGGGAGACAACGATGGAGAAGGTTGCTTACGGGGGCTGGCCGAACTGCATTCGCATGTCGAACGGCGTCGTCGAGTTGATCGCGACGACCGACGTCGGCCCGAGGATTATCCGGTTCGGATTCGTGGGAAAGGAAAACGAGTTCTACGAGGATCCGGAGCAGTTGGGCAAGACCAACGCCGACGAGTGGCTGGCATTCGGCGGCCACCGGCTATGGCTTGCCCCCGAGGCGAAGCCCCGCTCGTACTTCCCGGACAGCCGCCCCGTCAAGGTCGTGCAGGCCGGCGGCGCGCTGCGGCTGATTCAGCCGATCGAGACGACCAACGGCATCGAGAAGGAGATCGAGGTGACTCTGGATCCCGCCAGCGCCCATGTCACCGTGATCCACAAGCTGACCAACCACAACCTGTGGGACACGGAGCTGGCGCCCTGGTGCCTGACGGTCATGGCGCCGAAAGGAAAGGCCATCTTTCCCCAGGAGCCCTACTCTCCCCACCCCGACATCCCCGACACGCCCGGCCAGGTGATCGACAAGCGGTTCTACTTGCCGGTTCGCACCCTGGTGCTCTGGTCGTACACGAACTTGCAGGATCCGCGCTGGGTCTTCACGAGCAAGTACCTGGTCCTCAAGCAGGACCCCGAGGCGAAGAAACCGCTGAAGATCGGCATGAGCAACGAGCAGGAATGGGGCGCCTATCTGCGGGCCGGGCATCTGTTCGTCAAGAGGGTGAAGTACCAGAAGGGGGCCATCTACCCCGACCACGGCTGCAACTTCGAGACCTTCACCAACCCGGCGATGCTCGAGCTGGAGAGCCTTGGCCCCATGGTCAAACTGCCGCCCGGCGGTTCGGTTACCCACCGCGAAGACTGGTATCTGTTCGACGGGGTGACCGCCGAGGACACCGATGCCGCGATCGACGCGGCCGTGCTGCCCAAAGTGCGGTCGGCGATGAAGTAGCGGCGCTCGGCGCGGGTCCGCCGCGTGAGACGCTAGCGGGTCGCGATGCTGGTATAATGAAGGCGACTCCAGGTTTGACCCCACCCGTGAGAGGGTGTAGGCGTGCAAGCTGAGAACGTCGATCGGACCTTGGAAGCGTTCAAGGGAAGAATGCCCTTCCGGCCGTCTGCATTCGCTCCGGGGGCGCGCCGGCTCCCTTCCATCACAAGGGCGTGAGCCGCGTCGTCGGCGATCCGATGGGCCGGACGAACGAGTGACGACCCGAACAATGAGCAGCGAGACGACGATCGCATCCCTGTATCGTCGAGCAGCGTGCGTGCGTGCCGTGGCAGGTGGAGCGGTGAATCAGTTCTCTCGCGCACTGGACACCTTGAGACAGATTGCCGAGGAGGCCGCGACGCCGTTGGTCATCGTCGGCGGCCTGGCGGCGATTCATCATGGCGTGCCAGTCATCACCCTGGATGTCGACGTGGTCGTCGCACCAGGCGAGAGCGAACGTTTCCTGGACGAAGCGCGGCAGCGGGGGCTGACCCTCAAGCGCCATTCCGCGGAGGGCTGGCACCGGCTGGTGTACCACGATGCGGAAGGGGACGTGGAAGTCGAGGTGATTCCCGCGGGGAAACGCGCTCCGCGCGATCCTCCGCATGCGCCGTCGATTCCCACACCGCAGGAACTCGGCGTCGAACGCGGTCTGGGCTTCGCGTCATTCGCGGACTGGGTGGCCATGAAACTGGTCGCCAATCGGGACAAGGACCGTTATCATCTGGTCGAGGCTCTCCGACGTGCGACGCCCGATCGAATCGCCTTGGCGGTCCAGCGGCTGCGCGGGCTGGATCCCAGCTATTTGCGCGAGTTCGAGCGTCTGCTCCAGGCGGCGGAAGCGGAGAACTCCGATCGCTGGTGACCCCGCGCCGAGCGTGGGGTCAGTGTCCGCCGGATGCGCCGACCCCGTGCAAGGCCTCCACCCGGCTGAGCTTGGGCCAGCCATAGCCGTACATCGCAATGAACAAGAAACAGATCAGCGGCACGATGAACCCGCGCGACATGTCGTAGTGTTCGGCCACGGCCCCCATGACGGGTGGCAGCAAGGCGCCGCCCACAATGGCCATCACGATGAACGACGAGGCTCGCTTGGTCCTGGCGCCCAGACCGAAGATCCCCAGGGCGAAGATCGTCGGGAAGGTGATCGACATGAAGAAATAGCACAGGAAGACGCACAGCACCGAGAGCCAGCCGAGCTTGAGGAACACGAGCAGGCACAGCGTCGCGTTGATCACGCTGTAAAGGCCCAGCATCCTGTGGGCGGAGACCTTGCGCAGCCAGGCCGCGCCGGTGACCCGGCCGAGGAAGAAGAACACGTACCCGACCGATGCCAGGATGGCGGCCAACTTGTTGGTCGCGGCGATGACGCCGTCCTGAAAGGCCAGTTCCCGCGGATAGGCGTCGGCCAGGAGCAGGCGGTTGAGCCGCGCGTGGCTGCCGCCTCCGCTTTGTGCCAGCAGTTGCCTGGTCTTTTCCGATAGCGCCACTCCGCTGAACCGCTGCGCGTCGTAGATGCTCCCTTTCCCGACGAGACTGTTCAGGTCTTGCGTCAAGGCGACGCGGGCCGCGGTCTCGCTGCCGATGCCCTCATTCAGCCGCGTCAGGATGTTGCGCGTCGATTCGGAGAGGTTGTCGGCCAGGAACCTCGAGACGGGCTCCGCGGGCGCCGTCAGTTTCTTCGCCAGCGCCGGCACGTCCTTGAAGTCCGTGCGGGCGAAGGCCGTCCGGTATTCGACCCATTTGCTTCCCTCGTTCATCCACGAGGCCGGCAGCGTGGGCGGCTCCCAGACCATGTAGTTCACCAGGAAGGCAAAAATGCCGCACTGGGCCGCGACGTAGAGGAACTGGGCCAGTGTCGCGCCGGTGAAATGCTCGTGCGACCAGATGCTGTGGTGCGTGAGGCGCTTGATGACCCGGACCAGGACGACCGCGGCAATCGCCATGGCAAGGCACGCGCCGGCCGCCAGCACGACTTCGATCGAGTTCTCGGCGTGGACGACCAGGCTGGACGGATGAGGAATGGCCGACGCCAGGCCGACCAGCTTCGGGCCAAGCTCCAGCTCCTTGAAGGTCCGCCAGAGGATGAGCACGATCATGCCCACCAGCGCGGCCACATTGCCCAACAGCAAGAAATAGGACAGTGGCCGATTCACGTGCCGCACGGCCGGGGCGCCCGCATCCTTGTTGTTATCTTCTTCGTCGACGTCGTATTCGTCCTTGCCCTTGACCTCGGGAACCGGCGCGAAAAAGAAGATGATGGCCAGAAGCAGGACCCCGACCGCCACGCCCGCGTAAGGAATCCATAACGTCTGGGAGCCGGTGCTGCGACCGGCGGCGTCGGTGCTGTAGAAGAACGCGCTGCCGGCGATCGGGCCGAGAATCCACCCGATGCCGTTGCACGATTGGGCCGTGTTGATGCGCGCGGCGGCGTAGCGCGGGGGACCGAGCACCGTGGTGTAGGGGTTGGCCACCGTCTCGAGGAATGTCAGGCCGGAGGCGATCACGCACACGCCCAACAGAAACGCCCAGAAGGCCGCGATCTTCGTGGCCGGGATGAACCAGAAGCCGCCCAGGGCCACCAGCAACAGCCCGGCAATGATGCCTCCCTTGTACCCCAACCGTGTTGCCAGCCACCCGGCGGGAATGGACATCAAGAAGTAGCCCATCCAGTGGGCGAACTGCACCCAGGCGGATTGCGACAAGCTCAGCTTCAGTTCCTCCTGGAAGTGCTTGTCCATCACGTCGATCATCCCGTTGCAGAATCCCCACAGCAAGAACAGCGAGCTGACGAGGATGAACGTGAACGCGACGTTTCTACCGTCCTCCAGGACGAACATGCCTTGCTTCTCGGTCGTCGGGGCACCGGGGACGCGGTTCGGATTCGACATGGGTCTCTCGCTGGTTCTACTCCGGTCGGGTGTGTTCGACGGAAGGCTCCGGCGCGAACGGGGCTAAGAACCCTAGATTATGGCAAGGAAGCCGGGTAATGCAACGGTCCCGGTAACCGTTCACGGGGACGGTCCCGCCCGCGGAAACGAATTGCGGATCATCTTGGAACGACGGTCGGGCCTACGGACCGGTCATCTGGCGCACAAGCTTGAAAAACGCCTGCTTTCGCGGGGTATTGATATCCCAGCGCACCGGCGGGCATTGGTACCCGTCGCGATAATTGCTCTCGCCCGGGTCGAAATACCCCCACGAGGCATACTCGCCCACGGCCGCCGTGAAGTTGTTCTTGGACTTGTCGAAATCGAAGTGATCGTCTTCGTTGAAGAGGATCGGCATGGGCCGGTAGCCCGGCACCTGCCGCGCCTGGCGAACCATCTCGG
The DNA here is from genome assembly GCA_024653385.1 of Thermoguttaceae bacterium. Taxonomy (GTDB): domain Bacteria; phylum Planctomycetota; class Planctomycetia; order Pirellulales; family Thermoguttaceae; genus JANLFZ01. Next base: position 20,003 of record JANLFZ010000013.1, read on the forward strand.
CGATCCGTTCGGGGCGACTCACGCCGTTGCCGTGCATCAAGAGAAAATCGGCCGCGCGGACCACGTTTTCCTTGGGCACGGTCCCGCCCCCGTAGCTTGTGCTCGCCAGAAGGCGCGTGCCGTCGGGCCGCGCCGACCGCCGCTTGACCCGCTCGATCAGTTCGTGGACCCGATCAGGCTGGAGGATCGCGTGGTCGTACCGCACGTTGCACTCGTTGTTCACCTCGATCAGCACGTTGCGGTATCCGTGCTGGAGCACCCAGTCGACGGCGGCATCGAGCGCCCGGACCACCGCTGCCTCGTCCCGAAGCCGCTCGTCCTGCCCGAAGTAGAACACCCCCAGAATCGCGACCATCCCCAACTCGTCGGCGCGATCGAGGATCTTTTCCAGGCGGGCCATGTACTCGGGGCGCAGGGCCCCCTCGGCCGTGATGGCCGAGTTGTGCCAGGGCTGCTTCTGCGAGTAGCCTTGCGGGCTGCCGCCCTGAAGATTGATCGTAAAGGCCAACAGGCCGTGCGCGCGCCACTGCGGCATGGCCTCGACGAACTCGCGCGTGTTGCGCTGGGGGTCCCATTGGCCCGTGTCGGGGTACGCCCAACGCGACCGCGTCTGGGGGTTCAGGTCGTCGAAAATGCCCTGGACGAGCCGGGCATTGAGCAAGAGGCCCTCGATCCGCTTGCCGTTCCACACCCGGCCCTCGTAGGTCGGCCTGCCGTTGAGGAGAAAAGCATCGCCGCGGATCGAGACGGCGGTCTTCCGTTGCGGTTTCGTGCCGGCCTTGGCCGAGGACTTCTGGAACGCGACGGGCCGGCCGATCGCGGTGGGCCGCTCCAGCAGCTTGCCCGTGGCGCTGTTCGAACGATACCCGATGGGTCGGCCCTGGGCGTCGACGGCGAACCAGACGTGCCCGCGACCGACGCCGCTCTGACCCGGCTTGCGCGTGTCGTCGGCATGAGGTCCGCCGGTCGAATCGACAATGGCCAGCCGAACCTGGCCGTCGGGCGTAAGCTCCGGCACGCCGTCGACGCGCGTCTCGTGGCGGTACACGGTTTGGCGGCAATTGGCAAGGATACGGTGGATTTCGTCGACGACCGCCGCCGCGGGCTCGGCAGAGGGCCCATCGCCCGGCGGCTCGGACGCCGACACCAGCGCCCCGAGGCACCAGGCCAGAAGCAACCCATAAACTCCACCCCAGCGGCGAATCGGCGCCCGCATGTTCCCGTCCTCCCGGAGTCCCCGGTCGCGTGTCATTCCTCCATCTCGGCCAGCCGTTGGAGCGCCTCGCGGCGACCCATCGAACGCAGGGCCACCAGGGCCGCCAATTGGGCGCGACGGGGACGCGATTTGCCTTGCTCCCAGTGGTAGACCGTTTGTGGCGAGACCCCGATCAGCTTCGCGTATTGCTCGGCCGACAGCTTCAGCCGCCTGCGCTGCGCGCGGACCGACCGCGCCGAGAACCGCGTGCCCGGGGGAATGCCCTCGTCGGTCTCGGCGGCCTGGGCCTCGCCGGACTCGCGCGATGCGAGCACCTTGATCTTGCGCTCTTGAAGCGCAATGAGTCGCTTCAACTGGGCGATCTGGCGGCGATGGTGCGCCGCCGCTCGACGTGTCTTGACGATCTGCTGCCTGATCTCCTTGCGGGCCAGACGGCGGATCTCGTCCTTCAACACGGATGCGATGTTCGGCATAAACGTCTCTCCGACTAATCCAGATTTGCTAACTTTCCTCAACCATGCATTACTAGGATAATCCGGGGATGCTTCCGTGCAAAGCCCCGGCGCGATCGAGGGGAAGGTCGATCGAGACACAACCGTTCGCCACGGTTGCATCGGGTCTGGCTCGCGGGGTTAGCGTCACCTATTGCCCCAGTTTTCCCCAATTCTCTGGCTTCGCGCTCAAAGTGTGGTAGGGCAACTCGCTTTGACACGAAGCGGCCGAGCCGCTATCCTCCCGCCCCCTGCCACATAGGTCATCCCCGGATTCACGACCCCTGGGCGGTCACGCCAAAGGCTACCAAGGAGGGTTGCGCTTTGGTCTCCAAACGAAGCGTACTGATCGTCGATCGTTCGGAAGAGACGCGGGAGGTGCTGGCCACCGCGCTGGAGCGTCGAGGACTGCAAATTTTCGCGTCTGGCCGAGCCGAACGCGGGCTGGAGCTTGCGCGGGCGCATCGCCCCGACCTGATTGTCCTGGATCTCGAGGTTGGGGATGCCGGGCCCGCGGAGACGTGCTCCCCCTTTGCGGAGGAGGCCAGGGCAACGCAGGCGCCCCTGGTCGTCCTCGGCAGTGTGCGCCGCAACGAGCGGTCGGCCTTGGAAGGGGAATTCGTCCCCAAGCCCTATCACTTCGGGCCGCTCATTCGTAAAATCGAAGAATTGCTTAGCGCGCGTGGGTCTTACGCCCGAATCGCCTGACGAGGCAGCAAGCCGGTTCAAGGCCGCGCCCCGGCAGGCCGGCGGTGCTTCGGAGTCGTCGCCTTGCCCTCGCTCTTCGTCATCCGCGGCAATGACCAGGGGGCTCGCTTCGAATTGACCGAGTCGGTGCTCGGCCTGGGTCGCGATTCGTCGAATGCCATTCAGCTCCACGACACCGAGGTTTCGCGCCAGCACGCCCAGATTCGGCGGGACGACAACGCCTACCTTCTCTGCGACCTGAACAGCTCGAACGGCACCTACGTCAACGGCCGCCGGGTGCGTCAACACCGCCTCTCCAGCGGGGATCAAGTCCAGGTGGGTAGCACCCTGATGCTCTACACGGGCCCCTCCGGGGACGTGGACGAGGACCTCGCCGAGAAGGTGGATATCGCCTCTCCCCAGCCACCGGGGGACGAGTCGCACATCATCCACTCGGTCAGCCAGCAGGAGGGAAGCCGGCTCTTCGATCTCCAGGCCGAGCTACCCCAAAACTCGTGGCTCGCCAGGGCCCGAAGCAACCTCCAGGTGATGTATCGGACCGCCCTGGCGGTCAGTCACACGCTCGATATCGACCAGCTCCTCCAACGGATCATGGACCTGATTTTCGAGTGGGTCGAGGCCGACCGGGGTTGCATCATGCTGGTGGATCCGGGCGCAAAGAAACTCGCGCCCAAGGTCCGCCGGACGCGCCAGGGGCTGCCGACCGACGACAAGATCACGATCAGCAAGACCATCCTCGACTACGTGCTGGAACGCAACGAGGGCGTGCTGACCACCAATGCCCGAGAGGACAATCGGTGGAACCCCGCGGCCAGCATCCTTCAGTTGGGCATTCGCGAGGCGATTTGCGTGCCCATGCAAGGCCGGTACGACGTGGTCGGGGTCATCTACATCGACACGTCGTCCAGTCCCCAGGAGATCATCCGCAAGGGTGGCGCGAGCAAGTTCACCGAGGACCATCTGAAACTGATGATCGCCATCGCCCACCAGGCCGCGCTGGCGGTCGAGGATACCCGCTACTACTCGGCCATGGTCCAGGCGGAACGCCTGGCCGCCATCGGCCAGACGATCGCCACGGTGTCGCACCACATCAAGAACATCCTCCAAGGCATTCGCGGCGGAAGCTACCTGATCGAGATGGGACTTGCGGAGCACGACGAATCGCTGGTGCGCAAGGGCTGGGGGATCGTCGAGAAGAACCAGCACAAGATCTCGAATCTGGTTCTCGATATGCTCACCTTCAGCAAGGAGCGCGAGCCGGACCTGTCGCCCTCGGACATGAACCGCGTGGTCGGCGACGTGGTCGAGCTGATGCAGTCGCGTGCGGCCGAGTGCCAGGTGCAGTTGCAGTACCGGCCGGCCCCCCACATGCCCACGCTCGTCTTCGATCCCGAAGGGATGCATCGCGCCGTGCTCAACGTGGTGACCAACGCGATCGACGCGGCGGCCGAGGGAACGTCCGCCGGTTGCGTGACCGTGAGCACGGAGTACGCCGAGGATCGCGGGGTGGTGCGCGCGATCGTCGAGGACAATGGGCCCGGCATTCCCGCCGAACAAATGGAAACGCTGTTTAGCCCGTTCGTCTCGACCAAGAAGAGCCGCGGCACGGGGTTGGGGCTGCCCGTCAGCCAGAAGATCGTCCAAGAACACGGCGGCCGGATCGAGGTCTCCAGCGTGGTCGGCCGCGGGGCCCGGTTCGTCCTGGAGATCCCGGCCACGCCGCCAGGCAGCGGCGCCCAGACCTTGGCGAGCGATGTCCAGGCTTCGTAGCCGCCGTGGCCCTCGGACGCGGGGACGCCCCCGGGTTGTCTGGCCGGCCGGTAGGCCCTACATTGAAGGATGCGTGCGGTCCGGGTCGTTCGATCGCGCCTCGCCGGATGAGGCCGTCTCGCCGCAGGCGGACTGATTCTCCCACCAGCCGAGGACTCTCGATGGCAGATACCGTGTTCAAGAAAGTCGAACTGGTCGGCACCTCGTCGAAATCGCTTAGCGACGCGATCGCCAATGCCGTGGCCAAGGCCAGGCAGTCGGAGCCCAACCTCCGATGGTTCGAGGTGGTCGAGCAGCGGGGAGCCCTGATCAACGGCGAGATCCAGTATCAGGTGACGATCAAGCTCGGCGTGAAGCTGGAATGAGCGGTCCCGGCGAGGTGTTCGACCCCTATCACAAGTGGCTGGGGATCGCGCCCCAGCAGCAGCCCCCCCACTACTACCGGCTGCTTGGGATCGACCTCTTTGAAGAGGACCCCGACGTCATCGCGGCCGCCGCCGACCGGCAGATGGCGCACGTGCGGAGCTACCAGTCGGGCCGGCACGCCGAGGCCTCGCACCGGCTGCTCAACGAGCTGGCGACCGCGCGCCTCTGCCTCTTGACCCCGGAAAAGAAACGGGCCTACGACGCGTCGCTGCGCGCCCGGCTCGCGGACGACGGGGAAGATGGCCTCGCGCGCTCCCGTCCCCCGCCCCTGCCCCCCGGGGCCTGCGCCACTTCGGTCGGGCGCCTGGTCCGAGACGCGTGCCGATACGTATGGGCCGAGGGACAGCGATTCTGGATCTGGCAGACTCGGCTGCCGGGGGTTTATTGGCGGTTGGGGGTGGACGTGTACCGCGAAGGACGCTATCGGTCACGTTTCGCGCGGCTCTATTCGGAACTCGAAACCACGGCCGAGAAAATCGAGCCCACCCCGCCCTCGGGACGCAAGGCGCGGCTCTGGCGCCGATTGGGGTTAAGCCTGCGACGTGCCCTGGAGAACCGGCGCCGGGCGGGTCTGCTGAGGACTCTCGGTCAGGCCGCCTACGAGGCCGACCAGGACCAAAGCGGACCGGCCCATCTCACCCATCCAATCCGCGATGCCCTTGCGCGCTTGGCCGATCTTCGGGCCGAAGTGGCCGCGCTGGCGCAGGCGCCGCCGGGCCATACGCTCAGCCCGCGGCGCCTGGCGTGGATCGCCGCCGGTGTCTTGGTCGTGGTCGCCATCCTGTCCTCATGGGTACGGTGGCTGTTCTGACCGCGTCGTGCTTCGCCAGGTTGCGGGACGCGGGCGCCTTCGTTGAACGGGTCGGATTGAAACGATAGACTGGGCGTTCTTCCCGATGCGATTGTCGCGCCCCACCGCCACGATAGGGACTCTCGCCACGATGCGCCGAAGTGGAATCCATGCGATGCTCGATCTGCTCGCCGGTTGCGGCGTGCGATACCTGTTCGGCAATCCCGGCACCACGGAACTGCCGCTGTTGGACGCGCTGGTCGGGCACGAGCGGATCGAGTACGTCTTGGCCCTTCAGGAAGTGCCGGCCATGGCCATTGCCGACGGCTACGCCCAGGCCACGCGCCGGCCCGGCGTGGTCAACCTGCACATCAGTTGCGGCCTGGGCAACGCCATGGGGATGCTCTACAACGCCTTCCGCGAGGGAACGCCCCTGGTGGTGACCGCGGGCCAACAGGACACGCGCATGTCGTTCGAGGAGCCGATCCTCTGGGGCGACATGGTGAGCGTCGTGCGCCCGTGGACGAAATACGCGGTCGAGGTTTCGCGGGTCGAGGACGTTCCTTCGGCGGTGCGCCGGGCCGTCCAGGCCGCGCTGACGCCGCCGACCGGCCCGGTGTTCCTGTCGCTTCCCCTGGACGTGCAGCAGGGCGAGGCCGAGTTGGATCTTACGCCGCCCCGGTTGCCCGACCCGCGCGTCCGTCCGGCGGCCGAGGACCTCCGCCGCGCGGCCGAGGTGCTTGCCGCGGCGAAGAACCCGGGAATCCTCGTGGGAAGCCGGATTGTCGAGGCCGACGCGGTCGATGCCCTCGTGTCGGTGGCCGAGCGGCTTGGCGCGCCGGTCATCCACGAGGCCGCCACCTCGCACGGGCGCGCGAGTTTTCCGTCGCACCATGCGCTGGCCGCCCCGCCGTTGCCCTTCTGGTCGCCCGAGGTGCGCCAGCGCCTGGCCGAGTTCGACGTGCTCTTGGTCGCGGGGATGAAGCTCATGCAGCAATACATCTACCATGCCCCGCGGCCTGTGCCCGAACACGTTCGGATCGTCCAGGTCGACGACGACCCGCGCGAGCTGGGCAAGAACTACCCGCTCGAGGCGCCGGTGCTGGGC
>JANLFZ010000149.1:0-9414 GCA_024653385.1 Thermoguttaceae bacterium
CCGCGCTCGAGCAGCCGGACGAGGGCCCGATGGATGCCCGCATCGAGGGACGCCTCCTTGCGACCCTGGGCGACGCCTACCGAGTGTTGGGGCACCGTTGGCGGGCACGGCGCGCGCTGCGCAAGGCCGAGCGGTTGCTCAGCGATTTTCGCCACGTCGGCGAGTTGGCCGATTTCCCGCTGACGGGGTTGGGGAAACTCGAGCCCGATCCGCAAAGGGCCACGGCGCATTTGCGTCGGGCGATCGCAATCCAACGCGCCATGGCCGACGAGGTGGGGCTCGCGCGGACCTTGCTCCTGGAAGCTCGGCGGGCGGGCGACCCGGCCGTGGCCGAGCAAAACCGGCGCGAGGTGATCTCGCTTCGCGAGCGCCTGCCCGGGCTCCAGGCTTGCCCGCTCCTTGCGCGCATCCTCGATCAGTGGGACGCGTGGTGCTCTGAGCCCGACGCCGGCAGTGAACGGGACCTGTACTGGGGCTTGTAGGCGGGCGCGGACGCCCCCTCAGTCCGGCTCGTCGCCCTCGGCCGGCGGTGCCGGCCGATCGGCCGGGTCCTTGCGCTCGTAGGGCAGTCCGTACTTCTCGTCGAGCCAGCGGCCCAAGTCGATCAGCTTGCATCGCGCGCTACAGAACGGCGGCGCGGGACTGTTGTCCAGGTCGAAGGGTCTGCCGCAAATGGGGCAGCGACGAAGGCGAGCCGAGCCGCTCACGAGTCCTTAGCCTTGGTTGCACTCTTGGCCTTGCCTTCGGTTTTGCCGTCGGCCTTGCCATTGGCCTTGCCGTTCGACGAGGCGCTCGCGGGCGTGTCGGCGGCCGCGGCCTTCTTGTACGATTCGCTGCGATAGTCGGTCTTGTAGAATCCCGAACCCCGAAACACGATGGCCGCGCCGGGACCGATCAGGCGGCGGAGCTTATTGCGGCCGCACTTGGGGCACTTCTTCTCGGGGTCGGCCGTGATCGACTGGAACAGCTCGAACTCGTACTCGCAGGCGTCGCAAACGTAATCATACGTGGGCATGGGTGGGTTCTCCCTGGATGGACTGCGTGAGGCGGGATGACGCGGTCGCACTCCGCGATGGCTCGGAGGCTGCCCCGGGCGCGGCGCTAGGGCGGCGCGGACACAATGACCTGGCTGGGGCGCACCACCCGGTCGTGCAGCATGAAACCGGTACGCACTTCCTGGAGCACGGTGTTCGGGGGGAACTCGGCCGAAGGCTGCTGGAGCAAGGCCTCGTGGTAGTTCGGGTCGAACGGCTGGTGCAGCGCCGCGATGGGGTTGCAGTGGTGCTTCGCGAGGACGCCTTCGAGCTGGCGGGCGACCAGTTCCACGCCTTCCCGAAGACTGGTCGCCTCGGGGATCTTCTCGACCGCCTCGATGGCCCGCTTCACGTTGTCGAGCACGGGCAAGAGGTCGCGCAACAGCGGCAAGCAGGCGTAGCGGCGTTCTTCCTCGACCATGCGATCGGCCCGCTTGCGGTAGTTGTCGAGTTCGGCCAGGCTTCGCAGCGCGCGGTCTCTGGCTTGCGCCAACTCGCTGCGGAGCCGGTCGATTTCCGCGGCCTGGTCCTGCACGGCCGTCGAACCAGCCTCTGCCGGAACCTCGCCGGTTTGGGGCTCGGCGGGCGGCTGCGGCTGGCCGTTGGGGCCACTTGCGGGACCTGCCTCCGGCGGCGTCGCCTGGTTGGGCTCGTCGTGTGCCATCGCGTGCTACTCCGTGTCTCGAAACACCCTTGCTGCCGTCTTCTTCACCCGGCTTGGAAGTACTCCTTGAGTTTTCCGAAAAAGCTCCGGCGTTCAGGACCGACCTGCCGGTTCTCCAGCTCGGCCAGTTCGCGGAGCAACCGTTCGTGTTCGGGCGTGAGCCGCTGGGGGACCTCGATGGTGATCTGAACGATCAGATCGCCACGTCCTCGTCTGCGGGGATCGGGCATGCCGGCCCCTTTCACGGCAAACTGCGTTCCGCTTTGCGTGCCCCGCGGGATTTCCAGTTCGTGTCGCCCTTCCAGGGTCGGAATCTCGATCGTGCCGCCCAACGCGGCCAGCGCGTAGCCGATGGGAACCTGGCAGAGCAGGTTCCGCCCATCGCGGCGAAAGAACGGGTGGGGGCGGACTTTGATCGAGCAGTAGCAGTCGCCTCGGGCGCCCCCTTCGGGGCTGGGCTCGCCCTCGCCGGGAAGGCGGACCTGCATACCGTCGTCGACCCCGGCGGGAATCGACACCTCGCGCGTGACTTCCGTGACGACCACGCCCGACCCTCGGCACTGGCCGCACGCCTCGCGCACAATGGAACCCGCGCCACGGCATGAGGGGCAAGTCGTCTGGATGGAGAAGATCCCGGACTGCTGAACGACCTGCCCGCGCCCCCCGCAATAGCGGCAGGTCTCGGGGCGCGTACCGCGTTTCGCCCCGGTGCCGTCGCACGCGGGGCAGTATTCGTGACGGTGGAACGTGACAGGCTTCTTGACGCCGGTGGCGGCCTCGGCCAACTCGATTTCGACCTCGCACGCGACGTCGCTGCCCTTGCGCGGACCGCGACGGCGCCGACCTCGGCCGAACAAATCACCGAACAGCCCGTCGCCGAAGATATCGCCAAAGGCTTGGAAAATATCGCTGATATCGTGGAATTGGGGGCCGACCCCTCGCCCCTCGAGCCCGGCGTGACCGTACCGGTCGTAGATCGCCCGCTTCTCGGCGTGATTGAGCACCTCGAAGGCCTCGGCGGCCTCTTTGAACTTGGCGACCGCCTCTTCGTCGCCGGGGTTGCGGTCGGGGTGGTACTTCAGGGCGAGTTTGCGGTACGCCTCGGCGATCTGTTTCTCCGTGGCGTTGCGGTCCACGCCCAGGACCTCGTAGTAGTCGCGCTTGCCGGCCATCGTAGCCATGTTGGGGTGCGGGTTCGATGCAGAACCACCTAATTCTACCGTACGATCTCGCTGACTGGCATGGGACTTCTGGCAAGCCGCGGGCGTGGGGCCCGGCATGAACCCAGACTAACCCGAAGCGCCCGCGAGGGGCCACCAGGACAAGGGGCTCGTCGCACCTTACCCTCGCCGGCGCTTCGTTCACGCCGGAAGGGGACCGTCCCCTTTTCGCGATCCTCCGCCGCGAAAATGGGGACGGTCCCCGTGAACGGTTACAGGGCATTCGCGGTCTGGCTAGCGCACAGCGCCTTCGACCGCTCGCTCTTTCTTCTTATCCTCCTTGGGGAGGTCCGTGACCAAGGTCTCGGTGGTCAACATCAAGCCGGCAATGCTGGCGGCGTTTTGGAGGGCCGTTCGAACCACCTTGAGGGGATCGATAATGCCCGCCTTGAACATGTCCACGTACTTTCCGGTATTGGCGTCGTAGCCGACGTTGACCGGCTTCTCGGACACCTCATCGGCGACCACCGAGCCGTCGACCCCCGAGTTATCGGCGATCTGCCGCAAGGGGGCCGAAAGAACCTTCAGCACGATGTCGACGCCGATCTTCTCGTCGCCGCGGGCCGTGTTGCGGACCTTCTCGACCGCCTCGCGGCAACGCAGGAGGGCGACCCCACCGCCGGGCAGGATGCCTTCCTCGGCCGCGGCGCGGGTGGCGTGCAAGGCGTCTTCGACGCGGGCCTTGGTCTGCTTCATCTCGGCCTCGGTGCTGGCGCCCACGCTGACCACCGCGACGCCGCCGGAGAGTTTCGCCAGGCGTTCCTGGTACTTCTCGCGGTCGTAGTCGCTGTCGGTCTCCTCGATCATGCGGCGGAGTTGGTCGATGCGGGCCTTGATGTCGGCTTGCTTGCCGCCTCCCTCGACGATCGTGGTCTTGTCCTTGTCGATCGTGATCTTCTTGGCCTTGCCGAGGTGCTCCAGCGTGACGTTCTCGAGCTTCATGCCGAGGTCTTCGCTGATCATCGTGCCGCCGGTCAGGATGGCGATATCCTGGAGCATGGCCTTGCGGCGGTCGCCGAACCCGGGGGCCTTGACCGCGGCCACGTTGAGCACGCCGCGGAGCTTGTTGACCACGAGCATCGTGAGGGCCTCGCCCTCGACATCCTCGGCGATGATCAGCAGCGGCTTGCCCGCGTGCGCCACCCGCTCCAACAGCGGAATCAGATCGCGGATGTTCGTGATCTTCTTCTCGTGGATGAGGATCAGCGCGTCCTCGAGCAGGCAATCCATCTCCGGGGCGCGGTTGATGAAGTAGGGCGAGAGGTAGCCCTTGTCGAACTGCATGCCCTCGACGATCTTGTAGGTCGTCTCGGCGGACTTGCCTTCCTCGACGGTAATGACGCCGTCGTTGCCCACCTTCTCCATGGCTTCGGCCAAGAGGTCGCCGATCTTGCGGTCGTTGTTGGCGCTGATGGCGCCGACCTGGGCGATCTCCTCCTTGCTCGTGACGCGCTTGGCCATCGAGACGAGGTGCTCGACGGCGGCCTCGACGGCCTTTTCAATGCCGCGCCGGATCGCGGTGGGATTGCTGCCGGCGGTGATGTTCCGGAGGCCCTCCTTGTAGATGGCGCGGGCCAGGACGATTGCCGTCGTGGTGCCGTCGCCGGCCACGTCGGAGGTCTTCGACGCCACCTCGTTGACGAGCTTGGCGCCCATGTTCTCGAACTTGTCTTCCAGTTCGATCTCTTTGCTGACGGTCACGCCGTCCTTGGTGACCGAGGGTCCGCCGAACGACTTGCCGAGGATCACGTTCCGGCCCGTGGGGCCCATCGTGACCGCGACCGCGTCGGCCAGTTTCTCCACGCCCTTGAGCATCTTCGCCCGGGCGACGTCCTCGAAGAGCAGTTGTTTAGGCACGTTTGCGATTCCTCAAGGTTGAGGGGAAGTGGTGGGAGGTCCGAGGCGGCGGTCACTTGACGATCTTCGCGAGGATGTCGCTCTCGCGGAGGATCTTCACTTCCTTGCCGTCGATCTCGATGTCGGTGCCCGAGTACTTGCCGTAGATCACCTCGTCGCCGACGGCCACGGACATGGGGCTCCGCTCGCCATTGTCCAGGAGCTTGCCGGGCCCGACGGCCAGCACGGTGCCGCGCTGGGGCTTTTCCTTGGCCGTATCGGGCAACACAATGCCGCCGGCCGTCTTCTCTTCGGCCTCCACAGGCTCGACCACGATCCGCTCATCCAGGGGCTTCAGGTTGATATTGGCCATGACTTCGTTCCTTATTGGTCTGTGGTGATGTGTGTCCTACCAGAGTCGATGGTGTGGGGAGGCGGCCGGACCGCAAGCCCAAGGCCCTGGTCCGGCGCCGGGCCGCGCGGGCGTCAGAAGTCGCCGCCCATGCCGCCCATGCCCTCGGGGCCGTGGCCGTGGCCGGGCCGCTCGGGCTCTTCCTTCGGGATTTCGGTCACCAGGCACGAGGTGGTCAAGAGCAGCGAGGCCACGCTCGCGGCGTTCTGGAGCGCCACGCGCACGACCTTGGCCGGGTCGATGATGCCCGCCTCGATCAGGTCGCAATAGCGGTCCTTCTCGGCGTCGTACCCGTCGGCCTTGCCCTTCATGTTCCGCACGCGGTTGACGACCACCGCGCCATCCTGGCCGGCGTTCTCGGCGATCGCGTGAAGCGGCGAGTCGAGCACGCTCTTGACGATCCGAACGCCCAGGGCCTCGGTGCCATCGACCTCGAGCTTGTCCAGGGCCTTGGCGCTGCGGAGCAAGGCGACCCCGCCGCCGGGGACGATGCCCTCTTCCAAGGCGGCCTTGGTGGCCGACCGGGCGTCTTCCAGCAGGAATTTGCGCTCCTTCATCTCGGTCTCGGTGGCGGCCCCGACCTTGATCTGGGCGACGCCGCCGGCGAGCTTCGCCAGGCGTTCCTGGAGCTTCTCGCGGTCGTAATCGCTGGTGGTGGTCTCGATCTCGGCGCGGATCTGGTTCGCCCGGCCTTCGATCGCCGATTTCTCGCCCGCGCCGCCCACGATCGTCGTGTTGTCGGCGTCGACGATCACCTTCTTCGCCCGGCCCAGGTCCGACAGCTTGACCGAATCGAGATTGATCCCCAGGTCCTTGAAGATCGGCTGGCCGCCGGTCAACACGGCGATGTCGCCGAGCATCGCCTTGCGGCGGTCGCCATACCCGGGGGCCTTCACGGCACAGCAGTTCAGGATGCCCCGCATCTTGTTGACCACCAAGGTCGCCAGGGCCTCGCCCTCGACCTCCTCGGCGATCACCAGCAACGGCTTGCCGGAGCGGCTGACTGCCTCCAACAGGGGAACGAGGTTCCTCGCGTTGGAGATCTTCTCCTCATGGATGAGGATATAGCAATCCTCCAGCTCGACGGTCTGCTCGTCCTGGTTCGTCACGAAGTGGGGCGAGAGGAAGCCGCGGTCGAACTGCATGCCCTCGACCACCTCGACCTCGGTCTCGGCGCCGCGACCTTCTTCGACCGTGATCACGCCGTTCTTGCCCACGCGGACGAAGGCGTCGGCCAGCACCTGGCCGATCGACGGGTCGCAGTTGCCGGCGATCGTCGCGACCTGGGCGATCTCTTTCTTGTTCTTTTCGTCGATCGGGGAGGCCATTTTCTTGATGGCCTCGACCACGGTCTCGACACCTTTGTGGATGCCGCGGGCCAGGGCCATGGGATCGTGTCCGGCGGCGATCGCCTTGAGCCCCTCGCGGTACATGGCCTCGGCCAGCACGGTGGCCGTGGTCGTGCCGTCGCCCGCCACGTCGTTGGTCTTGCTGGCCGCTTCCTTGACGAGTTGGGCCCCGAGGTTCTCTTCGGGGGTCTCCAACTCGATGTCCTCGGCCACGGTCACACCGTCTTTGGTGACCTTCGGGGCCCCCCAGCCTTTGTCGAGCACGGCGTTACGGCCACGGGGGCCAAGGGTGCTGCGAACGGCCCGGGCGAGCTTGCCGACCCCCTCGGCCAGCATATGCCGGGCCTCCAGCTCATAGACCATCTTTTTTGCCACAGCGGATTCCTCCTCTTGACGTTGGAAATGCGCTTCAAAGAACTAGCCGGCTGGCAGGAGGGATCAACATCACCCACCCCGCGTCTGGCAAGCCCGGCCGTGCTGGGCGACTTTCGCGGTACGAAAGCGGCATACCGCCACACCCCGTGGCAGCCGAGGCCATTTGGGCCCCATTCCAAGCAAGACGCGTGCCACCGAGCCAAGTCAAGTCACAATGCCTTGCTGGATCGCAAGTTGCGACAAACGACCGAAATCGCGTGCCCGAAGGATGATCCCGGGTGGCACAAAGGAAATGCCATAATGGCAGGATCAGACCCGACCGGCCAGACGAGCCAACGGCCTGGCGGTTCACTTTCCGGAGAGCACTTTCAGAAAGGCCGGCATGAAGTGCGGCAGATCGGGCCAACCACGCGAGGTCACTAGCGCGCCATCAACCACCACGGGCGCATCGACGAAAACCGCGCCGGCCAACTCGATGTCCGCCCGAATGCCGCAATAGGCGGCGATCTTCCGCCCCCGAACGGGCCGGGCTGCGTACACCACCTGGGGCCCGTGGCACATCGCCCCCAGCGGTAGATTCCGGTCGAGAAAATACCCCACGATCTCCAGGACCTTCTTGTTCTGCCGGATCTCCTCCGGGCCGCGCCCGCCCGGAATCAACAGGCCTTGGTAGTCTGCCGCGCGCACATCCTGGTAGGCCACGTCGGCCTTGATCAGATACCCGAGCTTCTCGGTGTAGTTCGAATACTGCGGGTCGAAGTCGTGGACGACCATCTGCACGGTCTTGGCCTTCGCGGCGGCGACGACCGGCTGGACGCCCTCTTCCATCAGCCGGTAGACCATGTAGTAGGTCTCCATGCCCTCGCTGAACTCGCCGATGCACACGAGGACCTTCTTGCCGCGGAGCGCCCCGGCCGCCTTCTTGGGCTGAGCCGCCGCGCCCGGGGCACCGACCGCCGCGACACCGAGCGTGCCCAGCGACGCGGCAACCAGGTGACGACGAGAGATCGAATTGGGTACGTGGTCGGACATGGGATCACTCCAAAGGAACTTGGAACGTTTGGTACCGTGGCGAGCTGCTCAGGCGGGAAAGGCCTCCTCACGACGCCGACCATTCGGGGTCGGGCTTCGGCAAGATCTGCGGCGAGACGCCCCGCTGCAACGCAGCCACCGCCGCGACGGCGGCCGCCACGCTTGAAGCGTCGGGGTGAACCTCCACGGTCACCTCGAACGTGCGCGTCTCGCCGGGCTCCAGTACCGCGACCCGGCCTTTCTCCTTTTCGAACGACTTGCGGTTGGGGAAGTTGATGGCCGGCTCCAGGCCCGTGACGTAGCCGTCGATCGCCGCCTGCCGGTTCTTCCACAGCGTAAAGCAGGGCAGTTGCCGCTTGCTGAAGGCAAGACTCACGCCTTGGTTGGCTGCGGCGTTGTGCAACAAAGCCCGCGTCCGGCCCGCCGCCTCAGCAGCCAGTTCAAAGAAGAACACGGCCTCGGGGGTGCCCGGACTCTCGGGGCCATAGGTGTCCCACTGCGCCAGGTTGCCCACCGCCACCGCGTCGCGCGGGGCCATCCTCACCACCGGAAGCACGGCCTTGGCGCCGGGTTCGGCCAAGGGGGGCCCGAAATTGATGTGATACAGCAGTTCCAGCTCGGCCCGCTCGGCCGACACGTTCGTGATCGCGTCGGTCACCGTGAAGCCGGGCCGGCCCAATCCGGTCGAGATCGTCGAGACCATGCGCAGCTTGTTGCCGAACAACCGGGCCTCGTCGACCACCCCCGACACGGCGAGCGTCCTCGCATCGGTGTCGACCACCACCTCGACCTTGCGCGCGGGCTGGTTGGCGATCTTGCCGTGCAAGGGATAGCGGAGGGTGCCGTTCGGGTTGAACTCCGGGGCCCCGTTGCTCTCCAGCCCGCAGCGAACCAACAGTTCGTCGAACCCGTCGAGCCAGCCGATCCCGCTGGGCTCCCACAGACGCACCAGCGCGGGATGGACCGGACCGGCCACCGGCGAGCGCCATCCGACTTGGAGTTCGCCCAGCGACGCCTTCCAAACGCCCATGCCCCGCGTGGGCACCACCACCAGCCGGAGCGTTCCATTGTCCACCTCGACCACATCGACGCCGTCCCGCAAGCCGCCGCGGAGGGTTCTCTTGGCGACCGACCAGGTCCCAGCGAGCCCCGGAGCGTCCGCGGGCGAAAGGGTGAGGCGGTCAAGGTACACGTCCTGATCGACATCGAGGAGCGTCCAGGTGTGCTTGGGCATGGCAGCCTCCGGTTCGGACACGGCAGAACAGACTCGGCGTTGGGTCGCCATCATGCGACCCCCGCCCGCCTAATATAGGGGCTTCGGCATCCAACGAGAAGAGGCCCAGAGCGATGCAATCGCAGCCCAACCGCATTCGCCTCGCGCCGCTTGGGCCGAACCGTCGGGCCCGTGCCCGTGGTCGCCATGGTGCAGGATCCAGCCCCCCGCGCGACACGTGCCAAGTGTTGGGTAGACGGTTCGGCCCAAGCGGCGCGA
>JANLFZ010000149.1:9424-12604 GCA_024653385.1 Thermoguttaceae bacterium
ACGGTTCCGCGGTTCTTTTCCGTTCGTCGAGTGACGTTGACTCGATAACCTCGTGGTCCTATCATTACGCCCTCCCTATGCTCTCTCCTCACATGACCGTGCATGAGGCCGCCATGGCCCTCCGCGAGGAATTCCAGGCGACTGGGGACTGGCTCTTTCGCAAACGGAGCTACCTGCCGTTGGTCTTACTCCCCATAGCACTCATTGCGCTCAGCCAGTTTCATTGGGGACAAAGCCTGGTGCTGCGCGAGGCCTGGGAGTTGTGCTGTCTGGTTGTGTCACTGGTCGGCCTGGGCATTCGCGTGGCCACGGTCGGCTGCGTTCCCGGCAACACCTCCGGCAGAAACACCGATTGCCAGATCGCGGCGGTACTGAACACCACCGGGTGCTATTCGGTGGTCCGCCATCCCCTCTACTTGGGAAACCTGCTCATTTGGCTTGGGTTCGTGGTGTTCTTGTCCGTCTGGTGGTTCGTGTTCTTGTTCCTGTTGGCTTTCTGGATCTACTACGAACGCATCATGTTCGCTGAAGAGGAGTTCCTGAGGGCCAAGTTCGGTCGGGAGTTCGTCGATTGGGCGGCGCGCACACCCGCGTTTCTTCCACGTCTGTCGAACTGGGTGCGCCCCGCCTTGCCTTTCTCGATCAAGACCGCGCTGAAGCGGGAATACACCGGGCTGTTTGGTATCGCCATCGGTTTCCCAGTTCTCGACTTTGTTGAGGACTACATGTTGGAAGGTCGATGCTGCGTCGAGATGGGGTGGACCCTCCTGGCGTTGTTCGGGGCGGCGACCTATCTGCTGCTCAGGACGCTCAAGAAGCGGACCCGAGTCCTCCAAGTCGAGGGGCGGTAATCGCGCGGAGTAGTCCCTCCCGGCCGTGCGCGAACTCGCCGGCGCAAGCCTCCCCAAGTGCCGTTCCAAAGCTCGGGCCTCGCTCAAGAACTGCCGCCAAGGCGGGGTCTCGGCTACCGCTTGTCGAGCCGACGGGCGACCTCTTGCTCGACCGCATCGAGCTGCTCGAAAAGCCGGCCATCGCGCAGATCGAACGAGCGTCGCGGGCGGCTGCCGGGCGCGCGGCGCTGGTCGCCATTGTGCAGGCACCAGCCTGCCGCGCCCGACGCGCGGGCCGCCTCGGCGTCGGCCAGGAAGTCACTGGCGCTCGGCTCCCACCCCTCGGTAAACCCGCGGCGGAACGGCTCCTGGTAGTGGACCGGAACCACCCGACCCGCCTCCTTCGCCCAAGCCAAATACTGCTGGGTTCGCTCCGCCGTTTGCCTGGGAGAGCGTGCGTTGCGCGGCCGGTGCGGCGTGAGAAAATCGACCCCGACGAACTTCACATACCGCGTTACCTCGTCCCGGGAGAGATCGCCGGCGTGCGAGGCAGTCACCAGCCGCTTGGGGTCGAGCGTGCGAACCGCCGCCCGAAGGGCCTTCAGGTCCTCGAAGCTCGCGTACCGCTGGTCCTTGATGTTCCGCTCGTTGGCCAGATCGAGGTACCAGTTGCGCAGCGGTTTGAGGCCCTGGACGATCGTCTCGACCGCGCGGCGGTGGTCTTCGAGCGTTGCCAACCGCGGCCGGCCGGTGACTCCGTTGCCGCGCGAGAGAGTCACGTCGACCACCAGGCCGCGCTGGTCGCACGCGGCGACCAGTTGCCGGAGGCGTTCGAGTTGCTCGGGCCGTGGGTGGCCCTGGCCGTCGACGGCCGCCACGTCGTTGCCGAACGCGGCCCAGGTGGCCCAGACGCGGATCCAGTTGAAGCCCAGACGGCGCAGCTCGTCGAGGTCCTTGTCGATCGTCTCGCGCGAGGCGCCGAGGGCCCCGTAGTAACTCATCCCCAAGAGGAACGCCGGCTTGCCATCGAGGGTAAAGCGGGCGCCTTCGACGCCCAGTTCAACGGCCGCTCCGGTCGCCGCGTGGAAACCGACCAAGGCGAGGGCGACCACGACGGTTATGAGAATGCTGCGCGCCACGGGCGATACTCCTTGTCATTCGACTTTGAAGGCGGTCGGCCTCTCGGGCCGGGGCACGAGCGTCGGCCAGAGCACCAAGGCCGCCGCGGTCCCGCCGACGAAGCCGCCGATGTGGGCGAAGTTGTCGATCCAGGGATTCAAGAACCCCGTGACGATCTGGTACCCGGCCCAGAACAACAGGACGAAGCCGATCCGCTTGTCGCGGAGCATCACGGCCCGGTGGTGGCGGTAGAAGAACACGACCACGCAGCCGGCCACGCCGAAGATCGCGCCCGAGGCGCCGAGCGAGGGGCCGGGGTGCAGCGCCGCGCTGAGCAGCGAACCGCACAGCCCGCTCGTCAGGTAGACCAGCGCCGTACGGAGCCGGCCATAGGCATGTTCGCAGGCCATGCCCACGATGTAGAGGATCACGCAGTTGCCGACGAGGTGGTCCGCGCTGCCGTGGAGGAACATTGCCGTGAACAGACGCCACGCCTCGCCCTGGAGCACGCGCTGGCGCACCAGGGCGCCGGCCGCCACGATCGCCTCGACATTGGCCAACGCCCCGGTGGCCACCAGGCGCCCGAAAATGGCCGTGTTCACGAGGATCAGCGCGATGGACGCCCACGGCGTGTACGACATCCTTTGTTCGAAGTCGATCCGCTCGGGCTGCTGGCTGTCGGCGAGCATGTGCTGGCGGATCAAGATAGGCCCGGGTTCCGGCGCGGGCCGGGGCGGCTCCTGCCAGGCGCTCATGGCACGCGTCACCTCCGCTCGCCGGTGTCGAGCATCACGCCGATGGCCAGGGCGATCCGGCGGTCGAGCGTGCGGGCCGGATCGGCCTTCAGATCGAGCACGTAGCGGTCGAGGATCGTGAATTTCCGGTTGAACTCGCCGATGACGCGCTCCGTCTGGCCCTCGCAAATGATGAAATTGGTCCGCAGGATGCCGAACAGCGGCCCCAGGAACCGGCGCAAGAGCGAGAGGATCAACGAGTCCTCCTTGATCACGCAACGCACCGAGCCGTCCGGATTGAAACACTGCCAGCGTTTGCGAAAGAAATCGGTCAGCGAGTTCTTCCGCAGCCGAGCCAACACGTTGCCGGCCGGATCCTGGATCGTGAAGGTCTGCACGATCGGCATGAACTTCCGGTCCTGCCGCACCTCGAGCAACTGCTCCTGCTTCGACTCGTCGCGGTAGAAGTAGACGTGCCGCTTGGGCTGGAGCGCGAC
>JANLFZ010000150.1 GCA_024653385.1 Thermoguttaceae bacterium
GTTGTACTCGCTGCGTTGGCAGATCGAGTTGTTCTTCAAAGAACTCAAGTCGACGCTGGGCTTCCACCAGTACAAGTTCCTCCAGTTCGAGGCGGTGGAAGGCTGGGCGGAACTGGCGTTGGCCACGTTCATGTACCTGGAGTGGTACCGAGCCCGGCAACTAGCGCGGCGTGACCTGAGCGACCAGGAGAAGCAATGGTGGCGTGCTCAGCGGACGCACGGGTTGTGTCAGGCCGTGCGGCAAGCCGCCGAGCAAGCGGAGTTGAAGTACCTGGCCGACCACCTGGAGACCCCCAGCGGCATCGCCAAGCTCCGACGCCTGTTCCAAAAAAGCACGGCCTCGGAGTACCGGGCCGCGTTGTGACAACCGAAAAAAAGCGCAACATCAAAACTTGCGCTACGGGTTAGTGTGCCGCGGCCGCGCCCCGAGCCGTGGGGATACAACTGAGTCAGGCTAGCTGGTTGGGAAGAAGGCCGCACCGCAACCAGCATGAATTCGAGAATACCTTCTCGGTGCGGAATTCGCAAGGACCAGGAGCAGCACCCATCTGGTATGATAGAGAAGAGATTGGCCGCCGGCGCGCGGACCGTTTCCCCAGGGCGATGCCGGCGATGCCCTGGGCTGGGCGAACGGCTGCCCCTTCGGGGCGGGCGTTCTTGTTCGCTCCGAGTTGAGTGCATGTGTGGAATCGTTGGCTTCTGGGCCCCAGATGACGGACGGAGCGAGCCCGAGTTGGGCGCGATCGCCTCGCGCATGGCCGACACCCTTCGTCACCGCGGCCCGGATGCCTCCGGGGTCTGGGCGTGCCCACCCGCGGGGCTGGCCTTCGGCCATACCCGGCTGGCCGTCATCGACCTTTCGCCTGCCGGGCATCAGCCGATGGGATCGGCCTGTGGCCGGTTCCAGGTGGTCTATAACGGCGAGATCTATAACCACCAGGAAATTCGCCGCGAGTTGGAAGCCTACGGCCACAGGTTCCGCGGCCATTCCGACACCGAGGTGCTCTTGGCGGCCATCGCCCAGTGGGGTATCGAGGGGACGCTTCCGCGGCTTGTCGGCATGTTCGCCTTTGCCTGTTGGGACGACCACCAGCACTGTTTGACCCTCGTGCGCGACCGGCTGGGCATCAAGCCGCTGTACTACGGTTGGTCCGACGGAGCGCTGGTCTTCGCCTCGGAACTGAAGGCCCTGCGGCAATATCCCGGGTTTCGAGCCGAGATCGACCGCGACGCGCTGGCGCTATTCCTCCAGCACAACTACATTCCCGCGCCCTGGTCGATCTACCGCGATGTGTTCAAGCTGCTGCCCGGCGCGCGGCTGGTGATGTCGAGTGCGTGCGATCGGCCCCGGCCGGTTCCCTACTGGAGCCTCGACGAGGTGGTCGCCCGGGGGCTGGCCGATCCCTACCGGGGATCGGTGGACGACGCGGTGTCGGATCTCGACGGGTTGCTCCGCGATGCAGTGCGGTTGCGGATGATCGCCGATGTGCCCTTGGGGGCGTTTCTCTCGGGCGGAATCGACTCCTCGCTCGTCGTGGCGCTGATGCAGGCCCAGAGCACCCGTCCGGTCCGGACGTTCACGATCGGCTTCGACGAGCCCGAGTACAACGAGGCCCCGTACGCGGCCACGGTCGCCCGGCACTTGGGCACCGACCATACCGAGCAGTACGTTCGGCCCCAAGAGGCGCTGGACGTGATCCCGCAGTTGCCGGAGATCTACGACGAGCCGTTCGGCGATTCCTCGCAGGTTCCCACGTTCCTCGTCTCGCAGCTCGCCCGGCGGCACGTGACCGTGAGCCTGTCGGGCGACGGCGGCGACGAGCTGTTCGGCGGCTACCACCGCTACCTGCACATCGACCGGCTATGGCGGGTTCTCAACCGCGTGCCCGCGGCGGTGCGGAGTGTCGCGGCTCGAGCCCTCGGCGTCTGCTGCCGGGCGGCCCCGGCCAAAGTCAGGCCGAAGCTCGCCGGGCGCATCGACCGCCTGGGCATTTCGACACCGGGCGAGATGTACTTCCGGCATAACATCCACTGGCCAGAGCCTCATCGGATGGTCTTGGGAGCCCGACCGGTCGAGACGCTCGCCTCGCAGCCGGATCGATGGCCCGGCGGCGTGCCGCACCTGGCGCAATGGATGTACGTCGATACGGCGACGTACTTGCCCGACGACATCCTGGTGAAAGTCGATCGCGCAAGCATGGCCGTCGCGCTCGAGGCGCGGGTGCCCTTGATCGACCATCGGGTGGTCGAGTTTGCCTGGCGGCTGCCGCTAAAGTGGAAGATCCGCGGACAGACCGGCAAGTGGCTCTTGCGCAAGGTGCTCGCCCGCTACGTGCCGCCGGCCCTGTTCGAGCGTCCCAAGACGGGCTTCGGCGTGCCGATCGACCGTTGGCTTCGCGGCCCGTTGCGCGACTGGGCCGAGTCGCTGCTCGATCAACGGCGGCTGCGCGACGAAGGCTTCTTCGATCCTTCCCCCATCCGCCGCAAGTGGGCCGACCACCTCTCGGGCCGCGACCAGTGGCATTATCATCTTTGGGACGTGCTGATGTTCCAGGCATGGCTTTCCGAATGCGGAACGCAGCGGTTGCACCATCAGGTCGGCGTGTTACCCCCATGAGACCCCTTCGCGTTTGCTGCGTGGCCCTGCACGCCTATCCGGCCATCGAGCCCAGCGCCGAGGGCGCCTTTGGCGGGACCGAGACGCGGGCCTGGACGCTCGCGCGAGGATTGGCCCGCCAAGAGGGCATCGAGGTGCGTTTTCTGGTGCGTTCGCGCCCGCCGGGTTGGTGGATCCTGCACTCCGTGGCATCGGACGTGGAACGGATCGAGCGGTTTCCCTGGTTTCGCGTTCGCCGCTGGACCGCCTCGTTGCTGTGGAAAGCCCCCGTGGCCGCCGCGGTGCGCCTGCTGCCCGGGCAGCGCGATCCGCGCCGGCCGGATCGGTTTTACCAGCGGATCGAGTCCGACGTGTTCTGCTGCTTCGGCGTCCACCGCGACTCGGCCACGGTCATTGCCTCGGCGAGGGCGGCCGGGCGCAAGACCGTGCTCTTTCTCGGGGCCGATTCCGACCTGGACGGCCGGTTCACCCCGGACTCGACCTACCGGACTCCCTACGGCGAACGAGGCCATGTCTGCTGGTACGCGCTGCGCCACGCCGACCGCATTGTGGTTCAGACCGAGGCGCAGCGACGCATGCTGGCCGACCGTTTCGGGCGCGAGGGAGTGCTGGTGCCTAACCCTATCGATCTGGCGGCATGGGAGGCAGCGCAGGACGCCGGCACGGCGCTGCCCGAGGTGGATCGCATGGCCCCGTACGCCCTGTGGATCGGCCGGGCCGATGCCTTTCACAAGCGGCCCTTGTTGGCCTTGGAACTGGCCCGCAGGTGTCCCGAGGTGCGCTTCTTGATGATCGTGGCCCGCCGCGACTGGAAAATCCACGACCAGTTGCGCCGCGATTGTCCGGCCAACGTGCGGATCATCGAGCCCGTGCCGTTTTGCGAGATGCCCCTGGTCTTTCGTGGGGCGGCGGTGTACGTGAACACGTCGGCGCCGGGCTACGAGGGGTTTCCAAACGTGTTCCTCCAGGCCGCGGCCAGCGGGGTGCCGATCGCCTCGCTGGAGCTGGACTGCGGGTTTGTCGAGGCGGGACGCGGTGGACTGGCGGCCGGCGGCGACCTCGACCGCCTGGCCGAGTACGTGCGCGCCGTTTGGCACGATCCCCAGCGCCGATGCCGGGAGGGCGCGTGCGGCCGCCAGTACGTGCGGCAGCATCACGATCTGCCGGCGCTTGCGGCCCGGGTCGCGGAACTGTTGCGGGAGACGTGCGGCCGCGCGTAGCCGCGCCCGATTCCCAGTTGCTTCTCAGTACCGGGCCGTGGGCCGAAGACCAAGCCCTTTGCGCTTCGCCCGGCGACGGTTCACGAAGGCCCGCCAGCCGTCGATGGCCCGCCACGCCAGGCGCTGGAGTCTCGGATGCCCGCGGGTCCATTCGAGCAATCGCCGGGCCTTCGAGCCCTCGGGCTCGCCCAGTACGTCCCCGGCGATGCCGTCGCGTTGGGCATCGGCCTCTCGCCATTTGGCCAGGTACCAGCCCTGCTGCGGCAAGCGGTCGCCCGTCGACGACGCGGTGCGCGTGGCCACGACGAAGATCTCGTACATCGCGTCGTCGAGTCCGCCCCACATCGCGCGAATCGATAGGCAACCCGGCGCGTAGTCGTACACGAGCCACCGGTCACAGTACGGCAGGTGGCGGACGAGATAGAAGGTGTTGATCTCGAACGCGTTGACGGAGTAGTAGTCCCAGAACAACGTCGGCGAGAACATGTAGAAGCCGTGGTCCATGCGGTTCGATGACGGCGAGACGTGGATGACCCGGCCGCCGGGCTTGAGCATCCGGAACATGTTGCAAAGCGCATTCGGCAGGTGGAACACGTGTTCGAGGGTACCTCCGTCGAGCGCCACGTCGAAGCGCTCGCACAGGTGCCCGGGGAGATCGTCGCGGTTGAGGTCCACGAGGTCGTCGGGCTGCTCGTAGTCGGAATAGTCGATGCGCCGAATCTCCGAGAAGCCCAGGGCGCGGAAGAAGGTATCGTCCGACAGAAAGCCCTGCCGCGCCAGTTCCGCCTTGCGCTGTAGCGTAACCTCGGTCGGGTGCAGGCCGACGCCGAATCGCCGCGATGCGCGCAGCAATTGCTCGTAGGTGCAAAGGATGTCCTGCCGGCCCAAGGTGGCCACACTCCCGGCGAACGGCCGCCGGGCCGCCTCCTTGAGCAACAGATGGATGGCGCCTCGTGCAAGTCCCATGGCGTCACTCCTTGGCCGGCCGCGCTTCGGCGCCCTCGCCGAGCGGCTCGGTGCACCAGGCCAGCCTTGGGCGGATCACGGGTCCCGCCCACGAACCGGTGTACTCTTCGCGCATTGCCCCCGTGTCGTGAACGTCGAAGGCGATGGTCGATTCCTCCAGGACAAGCGCCGGCTGAGGCACGCGCCCCAACAGCGGCGTGACGTGGTAGCGGCCTTCGTTGAGGAAGTTCCCAGGGATGCGGCAGACGGTCCGAAAAACCCCACGCGGATACGGCCGACCGTACCAGGGATCGGGCGTCAGGTTCTGCGAACGGGCGTTATGGCTGGAAAGCACGAAGGTGCCGAGTTGGTCCTTCAGCCAGATGCCCGCGTACAGCGGTGTCCCCTCGACGAGGTTGCGGTACGTGATCTCGATCAACACGTCCTTGGCGATATCGACATCGCCCGTGGGCTGCCGGCCGTCGTCCTGGAGGATGCGCACCGAACAGAGCTTGACGCCCGGATCGCCCGGCGCGCGGTCGAGGTCGGGCCAAGTGATTTCGCCCGCCGCCGAACGTACCGTGGCAAGGTACTGGCGCACGACGTCGGCGGGCGAGCCCTCGAAAACGATCTTGCCGGCGTCCAGGAGCATGGCGCGGCCGCACAAGTTGACGATGCTGGGCAGGTTGTGCGAGACGATCAGCACGGTCCGCCCCTGGCGTCGAACCTCGTCCATCTTCCCGATGCACTTTTTCTGGAACGCCACGTCGCCGACCGAGAGCACTTCGTCGACCAGCAGGATCTCGGGCTCGAGGTGCGCGGCCACGGCGAACCCGAGCCGCACCACCATGCCGTTCGAGTAGCGTTTGACCGGCGTATCGAGGAACGGCTCGATCTGGGCGAAGGCGGCGATCTCGTCGAACTTGCGGCGGATCTCGCGGCGCGACATGCCCAGGATCGCGCCGCTGAGAAAGACGTTCTCGCGTCCCGTCAACTCGGGATGAAAACCCGTGCCCACCTCGAGCAGGCTGCCGACGCGGCCGACCAGTTCGACTCGGCCCCGGGTAGGATGGATGACTCGCGAGAGCACCTTGAGCAAGGTGCTTTTTCCAGCCCCGTTGCGGCCGACGATGCCGACCACCTCGCCCTGGGCCACATCGAACGAGACGTCGCGCAAGGCCCACACGTCGCGCGTGGGCTTGGCAGTCTCCCCCGTCTGGCCGCGCCACCATGCCCAGGGTCGGCGAAACAGCCCCACGGCCCAATCCTGGAGGGTCTCCGAGAAACGGCCGTACGACGCGCCGGTGCCCAGGCGGAACCGTTTCGAGACGTTTTGGACACGGATGGCCAGGTCGCTCATGGGTCAGATCCGATCGGCGATCACGTGTTCGACCCGGCGGAAAAAGGCCATCCCGCCCAGCAGAAACGCCGCGGCGACCGCCATCGAGACCCCCAGCATCGCCATCGGCGGCGCCGGACCGCCCAAGAGTGCCCAGCGGAACCCCTCGATCGCCCCGACCATGGGATTGAGGCTGTACACCAGACGCCAGCGTTCGGGCACCAGCGCCGCCGTCTCGTAAACCACGGGGCTGACGAAAAACCCGACCTGGAGCAAGAATGGCACCGTGTACCCGATGTCGCGGTACAAGGCATTGAGGGCCGAAAGCCACAGGCCGGCGCCCAGGGCCACGAGCACGGCCAAGAGCACAAAACCCGGCAGCGTCACAAGCGCCAGCGTCGGCGCAATCCCGAACCAGGCCATGAGACCGGCCAATACCACCGCGGCAATGCCGAAATCGACCAGCGCCGCCACCACGCTGGCCATCGGCAGCAACATGCGGGGGAAATAGACTCGGGTAATCACATGACGGTCGTTCACCAGACTCGCCGTGGCCTGCGAGAGCGACGTGGCCAGCAAGTGCCACGGCAGCAAGCCGCAATAGGCTGTCACCAGATAGGGCGCATCGCCCGCGGCGGGCTTGCGCCCCAACAGGCCGAAGAGCACGCCAAAGATGACCATCGTCAGCACAGGCTGGAGGACCGCCCAGGCCGCTCCCACCACGGCCTGGCGATAACGCACCTTCAAGTCCCTGGCCGTGAGCATCCACAACAGATCGCGCGACCGCCAGAGTTCGCCGAAATCGACGAACCGCCAAGGCTGGGCCGCGTCGATGACCGTTCGGGCAGCGGAACGGCTCGCGCCGATGGAAGTTGGTCGGTCGGCTGGATGGATCGTCGGCTCGGCCTGGGAACGCATCACGCGGGCCTGGAAATCAACGAGAACCCCTCCACCTAATGATAGCCTATCCCCAGCGGCGGGTCGAGCAGTTCCGTAGCCCGATCGCCTGGTGTGCGATGCCGCGATTTCGGCGCACCTGCCTTGATCAGGCTCCCCCGACAACGCCTTACCGGATGAAGAAACCGGATCGCGGGCCTCTCGCCTCCTGCCTTTTGGACTCAGTCGTTCAGCAGCTTGGCCAGGGGCGATGTCTCGGGGATCGCGATTAGATCGAACACGAAGACGACCGGGGCATCTCGGCGGGCGCGCTCCCACGGGACAAGGTCCAACCGGTGGCCCGATTTGGCGGCCTCGGCGATCTGGTGCTCCGTTGCATCGGCGCGGTCGAGCCGAACGAGCCGATACACGCCGCCGCGGGCCTTGGGCAGGACCAAACGTCCCTTCGGATCGACCACGGCCGCAATCACGGGGCGCGGCTGTTCGGCATTGGCCATGAGCAGTCGCGGCCCATGGCAGAGCACCACGCCGGCATGGCGGCCGATCGCATGGGCATCGAGCGAAAGCCTCCGCATGCGCCGGTCCTCCACGCGCGGAGCAAAGGAGAAGGTCACCCAAGCCTCGCCCTCCGCGCCTTGGCCGAGCGGCAGTCGGAGGTAGCCGGCGTCAGCCAGGGGCTCGCTTGCCTCTCTTCCATGGCCGCGCACGGTGACCGACTCAGCCCAGGACGGCCGGCGGAGAAAGACCTCCGGCGGTTCCTTGGTCCCAGGAGCCCACGGGTCGAGCCGCACTCGACAGGTGATCTCGCCGAGGGGGTCTTCGCTCGTTGCCACGGTTGCCTTCCACTTGCCTTGCGCCGTCTCGACCGGAATCGAGACATCCACGGGAAAGTTCACGAAAATCCCTCGCGGCGAACCGACAATGAGATGGCTCTTGAGCGTATGAAGCCCCAACAGGCCATGGAATGTGCAGCACCAGACGGCCTCGGTACACTTTGGCTGCATGAGCAGCGGACCATTGGGGTCGCACACGAAGTTGTGGTGTCCGTACCCGCCGTTGTCCGTGCGGTTCATCGCGTAGTGGTTCCACAGCAGGCGCTCGGCCATGTCGAGAAACCGCGTCTGGCCGGTAACCGCCCACAGGCGCAGGTTGAGCCGCAGCCAGTCGGCCTCGCTGCAACCCTCGTCGGTGGCGTGGCTCACCCAGAACTTCTCGCCCACGCCGCCCATCGGCCACACGTAGCCGCCGGCGACCGCTTCTTCCCATCGCCGCAGCGGCCGATCGAGGTACTCCTGCTTGCCCGTCAAGCCGTAAAGCAGCAGGAGCCCGTGGTGCGTGATCAGGTTTCCGTGGCTGTGATCGATGGGCAACTTGTCGAACCGCTGGAAGAAGTCGGCCATGCGTTCGGCTTGGCGCAGGTAGCGCTGGTCTCGGGTCGCTTCGTAGAGCCGTGCGAGGCCCTCGATGCCAGGAAAATAGTCGGTCGGGTAGCCGGCGGCGTAGGTTCCGGTGGACCGGTATTCCGCCTCGCGCGCGGGGTCGAGAAACCGGTCGGCCGTGGCAAGGTAGAAGTCGCCGATGCGTCTGGCCGCCTGGAGCAAGTCGGCCCGCCCGAACGCGCGATGGGCCTCGACGAGGCCGACCAACAGCCGCGAGTTGCCCCAGAAGATCGGCAGCTTCACCGCGTTGGGACTTTCGGGCTCCAGCGGCCCGCTCCAGTCCACGTCGCAGCCGAAATGCCCGTCGGCCTTCTGGTACTTGGGAAGGTCTTTGAGCAATTCGGCGAGCGTCTCGGGCGTCATCCGTCCGGGAGGCGAGGTGAGGGTGGCGATCTCGATGAAGCGTCCCGAAATGTCGCCGCTGTAGTTGGTGAACACCCGCTTCATCTCGAACGAAATGTCGGCACGCAAGAACGACGCGGAGCGATATGGATCCAGGCGGAGCCGCTCGACGCCCTTGCGATAGGCCTCACCCAGCGGTCCGCGCAGATCGACCTCGCGGGCCTCGGGGAAGCGCCATCCGGCTGCCGACGGCTTAGGAACCTCGGCGGCCCACGCCACGAGAGTACCGGCCGCGAGCGCCGCCAGGGCGATCGCAAAGCGCAACCGCCCTTTCCCGAAGAATGAAGTCTCACACACGATGGCAACTCCTTGCGTCGTCAAGTCGAATGCAGGCCCCGTGCGGCATGATATCGCGTCGCGCTCGGCAGGTCGAGAATAGTTGTCGCAGGACCTCGCGAAAGATATG
Organism: Thermoguttaceae bacterium; assembly: GCA_024653385.1. Lineage (GTDB taxonomy): Bacteria > Planctomycetota > Planctomycetia > Pirellulales > Thermoguttaceae > JANLFZ01. Next base: position 9,266 of record JANLFZ010000150.1, read on the forward strand.
ATCGTTGAGAGGGCTGCTTTCGAGGGGTGTCATGAAGCTCAACTGCCCGGCTTGTGGGCAATTGATTCCGGCCGAGGGCGTTGCCCTGGACGCTGGTTGGGCCAAGTGCGCCGGGTGCCACGAGGTGTTTCGGTTGGCCGACCTGCTGCCGGGCTATGCAACTCCCTCGGGCGCGCCCGCCGAGGGCCGTCCCGAGCGCCCGTTCGACGCCTGGGCGATTCTCGAACGCTCGAAGGACCGGCTCTTCATCCACATTCCCGCGCAGGGGATGCGGGCAGGTACCTGGGGCATGTTCGGGTTCGCGGTGTTCTGGCTGGGCTTCGTGGCGTTCTGGACGGCCGGGGCCCTGGGCGTGTTCTTTGGGCACGCCAGGGGCATCCGGTGGGAAAACGCCATCTTCGCCTCGTTTTCCATTCCGTTCTGGCTGGTCGGCTTCGGCATGTTGGGCGGCGTGCTCTGGACGGCCCGCGGCTCGCGGACCGTCGGGCTCGACGCCTCGTTCATGCAGACGCAACTCCGGTGCCTGTTCTGGCGGAGGCGGAAGACGATCGACCGGGCGTTGGTCCAACACGCCCGCGAGGGCGCGTACCTCGTCAAATCGGACCACGGCCCGTCGACCTACACGCCGCACTCGGTGGAGATCATCTACGAGAACGGCTCGTTCCGCCTGCCGTGCAACAGCCCCGCGGAACAGGCTTGGCTGATTGCCGAGATCAACGACTTCCTCCAGACCGTGCCGTACCGGCCCTCGCCCTATCCGGACCCGTACACGGACTTCGACGGGGGTTGGCGCCGGTAGACAGTCTGCCCTCGGTGAGGTTTTCAACCGCCCAGATCCCGAGAAGATAGCAGACCAGACTCCCGCCGTGCGGTAGAATGGAGAAGACTTGATTGTCCTTTACGACCGTACGGTACCTGCGGGACGCAGCCATGTACATGAGCCGATTCGGCGTGAAGAACTACAAGTGCCTGGCGGACGTGGAGTTCCCGCTGACGCCGATCCACGTGCTCATCGGCCCCAACGATGCCGGGAAAACAAGCGCCCTGGAGGCGATGGCCGCCCTCCATGCCAGCTCGCAGGTGCCGCTGCCGCAAGCGTTCTCGGGCCCTTGGACCGGGCAAGAGTTGGTCTTCGCGGGCCGCTCTTCCGAACCCGTGGAACTGTGGGGGCAGTGGGAGGAGGACGCAAGCGACATCTCTCAGGGCAGCGCGACCGCGGTACGGTACGGGTTCGCGACGTCTTTTCCGCTGCAAGGGAGGGGTTGCACGACTCAGGGAGACTGGATCGAAGTCGAGGGAACGCCGAAACCGCTCTCAGGACCAGGCAGGTGGGACCGAACAGCGGTCTGCCAATGGAATCACGGCCAGATACCGCCGACCGATCCGGCGGCGGCTCACCTGGCGCGCGTTTCCAAACTGCTCAGACCCGCTCGCCGGTACGCGTTCGACCCGAAGTTCATGGCGTTGCCCGCGGTGATTGACCCGCAGCGGAAGTTCCGGATGGACGCCGATGGTTTCGGCCTGCCGACATTGCTGTTGGACATCCTAAGCCACGACCCCAACCGGTTTCTTGCGCTGAGGAGTCGCTTCTGCGAGTTCTTCCCGCAGTTTCGCAGCGTGCGGCTTCAAACCGAGAATGCTATGGTTCGTCAGTACGACCCGGGTAGCGAAACGCATACCATGGGGAGGGGCGTCGGACACGGGATCTACTTCGACACCACGAGCGGCCAAACGATCCGCGCCCAGCACGCTTCCGACGGCGTGATCCTCTTCCTTGGGTTCCTGGCCATCGCGCACCTGCCCGAGCCGCCGAACCTCCTCCTCATCGAAGAACCCGAGAACGGAATCTACCCTAAGCGTCTCGACCAGGTCATTCGGCTGTTGAAGCAACTGGTGCGGCAACCTGAAGGGCCCAGATTCCCCCAGATCGTCTTTACGACGCACTCGCCGTTCGTTCTCAGTTTCTTTGAGCCCGAGGAAGCCACGTTTCTGACGCGTGACCCAGAGAACCCCGAAGCAGGCGTTCGGGCGCGGCCGCTACGCGACGCGCCGCAGATCAGGGAGCTTCTTGGCGGCGGAGAGTTCTATCTCGGCGAACTCTGGTACAACTACGGTGAGGAGGAACTCTTCGGTGAATCGGCAGCGAGGCGTGGTGATTGACGTCATCGGCGAAGGCAAGACCGACGTGGGGCAGGACAAGGCGCCCACCCGCCCGACGAACGGCGTTGTGCCGATTCTCTTGCACAAGCTGTGCGGCAAGCCAGAAGGGATGCTTATCCGCCGATTCGCATTTCCGTTCGCCTTCGGCAAAGGGCTCCGAAAGAAGGCATGGCTTGCCAAGCGTCGGGCGCACTACCACGGCTCGGCCGGCGTGGTGTTCGTGCTCGACTCGGAAGGAGGCCTGAAAGACCTCAAGTCGAAGCGGACCGACCTCCAGGAAGGGCGCGATCAAGGTCTGCCCGAGTTCCCCATGGCCGTCGGCGTCGCCCATCCCTGCATCGAAGCCTGGCTTCTGGCCGACGCTGAGGCGATCAGACGGGCCTGCGAGTTGAACGCCGCACCCACGGTTCCCCGGGAGCCCGAACAGCTTCCCGCTCCACGGCACGATCGCCAGAACAATCCGAAGACAGCCCTTGCCCGCGCTGCCGGCAGTAAACACGGCCTGTCGGCCGAGCAGAAGGACCGGATCGCCGCTGAGATGAACGACCTGGACCTCGTGCGGCAGCGGTGTCGCTTGGGGTTCGCACCGTTCGCCGAGGAGGTCGAACAACGTATCCGGCCGTTGTTCTGAGTGTCCGCCCCGATCGCCATCGCACACGCATGTCGAGTCGATCGACATGCGTGTCGCATCGTGTGACCTGTGCTTGTCGCCCCTGAGGTCGCAAGAGCGCACAACCCATTTCCTGTCAACCGGTTGCGGTATTCCTGTTCCCTCGGCACACGGAACTCGGGCGGACCTCAGCCGGTGAGCGCGTGGGGACAATGCCTCGTCGGCACCACGGTGTTCGGCCGGTCATTGCTCGTCAGCACGCCTCATTTCCCCGGCCGAGGGTTCTCGACGCCGGCGGGCGACGAGACGTACTCGTTGAGATGATGGATATCGACGCGCGAGTTTTGCCGGGCGGGGACCGGGTCGTCGTCCGAGTCCAGGGGCTCGTTCTCTCCAGCGACCCCCAGGCGGATCCGCCGCGGGTCGATGCCTTGGCCGACGAGAAAGTCGCGCACCGCCTTGCAGCGGTCGTAGGCGAGGTCCCAATGATCGCGATAGGGCGCGCCGCCCGCTGCCGGCCGGCTCGCCC
>JANLFZ010000151.1:0-6847 GCA_024653385.1 Thermoguttaceae bacterium
CGCGGCCGACGCGCCACCGGCCAGCGCGGCCGCGGCGCCGGCCAAGGCCCCAAGAAAGGCCCGCCGGGGGTGCTCGCCGCGATCATCTCGCGCACCGCGACGACAGGTTGGGGGGGAATCCGACCGCGATGTGGGTCCTTCGTTTCGGATCGCCATGGGAAATGCCTCGATGGACAGAGGAAACCAGGAGAGGCCCAGACGATGGTCGCCCGGGCTGACGGAAAGGCCAGTCTATCGCGACGGCCCGGGGCGTGCAACTCCGCCGAGGTGCGTCCGCTGGTCTTGGATCAGGCGAGCGCGGTACCGCTGCGGACGGTCGGGCCGGCCGCGTGTGCGCAATCGAGTCAAGGGGCGTACGGCCGGGCATCGGAGGCTTCCAACCTGGTGAAGAGATATTGCTTCCACCGGTCGGTCGCCGCGGCCAGTTCACATTCGAACTCGGCCACCGACACGGCGGGCAACAAGTACTCGCGGGCATTCAGGCGAATCACGTACAGCGTATCGTAGGTTCTCGGGGCGTACTCCGCCACGGCGCCATCCAGCGTGAGGACGCCTTCTTTGAATTCCGCCGTTCTCGTCAGTTCGCAACGGCCCAGACAGCCCCCCGTCGAGAAAAGCACATCGAAGGAGCCGGGAGCACGCTCGGTGAACCTGAAGAAGGCGTGACTGCGTCGCCCGCGGTTGACCCACTGGCCGCTCAGATCAACGTCCGGTGCCAAGAGCGAGGGGTCCGACAGTGTGGCGAGCGGTCCCTTCGTCCACGTGCGCGCGCGGCGCTCCAACTCCCGTCGCGTCGCGGTTGCGGAATCCCCAAGAAAGGCGAGGGCTGCAAGTCCGGCCAGAACCGCCGCGATCGTCAACCACTCCGCGAATGTGAGTCTCGGAAGGAGTCTCATGCCGCTGACCCCATCCGCGCAATGCCCGAAGGGGACAGTCCCGTTCTCGCGTGCTTCCCCGCGAAAGTCGGGACTGTCCCCGTGAACGGTTACGTCATCCTGGTCACGCCTCTTCGATGATCTCCAGCCCGAGGGCCTTGCCGAACTCGACCAGAGGTTCCTTCAGATCGCCGTAGACTGTCACGCGATGCCAGCCGAAGAGATCCCACTGGTCGAACATCTTGCCGATGTCACCGCGGACTTCGCCCAAGAGTTGCGTGCGGCAGCCGCGGTCGGCATCGAGGTTTCCGACCGCCTTGGCCTGGTGGATGACCATCTTCTTCTGGGCGACGTTCGTGCGGAACGACGTGGTCATGTAGCCTTCCGGCAGGAACGACTGCGCGCAGCACCCGCGCGGATCGCGGTTGTGCAAGGTGCGGATCCGGAAGGGATTGGACGGCCCCTTCGGCCCGAAGACCTTCGTCAACGCCATGCAATGGGCGTAGACGATTTGGTTTTTCGAGGTGTCCAGCGCGGGGTCGGAGACGTAGCCGGCGCGGCCCGCGAGGATCCGGCCCATCAGGGTGCTCACCGAATCGTCGGGCATGGCCTCGCACACGCCCTGGCCGCCGTCGTTGAGGATCTGCATGAACCCCAGGCAGGGATAGGCCGGCAACTGCCCGCTGCCGAACCCGCCCAGGCAGTTCATCGTGATGCTGTCGGTTCCATGCTTCTTCATCAACGCGAGCATGGCGAGATACACGGCGCCGGCCTTGTGGATCCACTCGGGCACGGCCTCGACGACCTTCTCGGCCTCGGAGCACCAGCGGCGTCCCCAGACCGCGGCCTCGTCGCGGTCGACCTGGTCGTAGAGGGCTTTGAACTCGGGAAAGCCGACATAGATGCCCTTGGCGCCGAGGAACTCGTGCTGTTGGCCGGCCGGCCCCGCGCCGACGATCAAGAACCGCGACTCCTTCAGCCGCTTGACACACTCGGCGATGGGCGTCAAGGCCGGCTGGTCCTCCCGGCACTTCATCTCGCCCGAACGCGCGAACGTGCCGCGGTACACCTCGTCGCACCGCCGGGCGAACAAGGCCGGGGTCATGCCGGGCTTCTTCACGTCGGCGAACCCTCGGGCGACGGCGACCAGGTCGGCCGGGCGCGTGCTCGAGACGGCGGCCACGGGCAGCTTCTGCCGTTTCAGGCCGCTCAAGCCGACCAGGAATACGCCCGAGCCGCCCAAGTACTCGTCGACCACCAGCATCGGCTTGCCGAGCTTGCCTACCTGATGCAACACGCCGGTCAGGCCCCAGTTGAGCGTCACCACGTACACCAGGTAGCCATCGACCGAGTCCTTCATGGCCAGTGCCTTCTGCGCGTCGCCGGGTTGGGCAACGACGATCGGCACGAACTCGACCCCCGGGCAGCCGCTTTCGAGCAGGTTGATCACCTCGCGGTGCCGGCCAGCGCAGTCGAAACCCGGGTAGGGCCAGATCTCGCGTTCCTCGCTGTTCGAAAGAAACACCAGAGCCACGCGGGGCTTCTCTGCCTTGGGCTGGGCAGCGGCCGCCAGCGGCGCAAGCGCCATCGTGGCCGCGGCAGCCCCGCACCTCGTCAAGAACCCCCGACGATGGACCGAATGCGAGCAACCCCAACACCCTGGAACGTCAGCGCGACACATGGTTTTCCTCCTCGGCGACTGAATCAACCTGGCGCCACGATAACGGCGCGCCGGGATGCCGGTCAAGTTGCCCAAACTTCCCGGCAGGCGTATGATACCTCGTAACATCTCGGTTCTGTCCCGCAACCTCGGCGATCTCATGAGTTCCGACCCACGCGACCAGGTCTCTTTGGAGCCTGTGACCGGCTGGCATTGCACGCATTTCTACTTCCGCTTCGACCGGGCCCGGCTGCGGAGCCTGGGGACGAGCGAGTTGAGCGACGGCTGCCGCGAGTTCATCGCGGCCTTGGATCCCGAAGCGCCCGGGACGACCGCCCGGCTGCAATCGATGATCGTCAGCGGACAGAAGGCCGATTTCGGACTGATCCTGTTGGATCCGAATCCCCTGGCGATCGACGCGGTCCAGCAGCGGCTGCTGGCCAGTCCGTTGGGGCCGGCCATCGTGCCGTGCTGGTCGTTCGTGTCGATGACCGAGGTTTCCGAGTACCTGCCCACGGTGGAGCAATACGGCCAAACCCTGGCGGCCGGCGGGCTCGATCCGGCAGGCCGCGATTACCAGACGAAACTGCGGCAGTACGAGCGGCGTCTGGAAGTCATGCGCCGCCAGCGGCTTCAGCCCGACTTGCCGGTCTGGCCGTCGGTCTGTTTCTACCCGATGAACAAGCGCCGCGACCCGGACGCCAACTGGTTCTTGCTCGATTTCGCCGAGCGTGAACGCTTGATGCGCGAACACGGCGAGACCGGCATGAAGTTCGCCGGCAAGGTGACCCAGTTGGTCACGGTCGGACTGGGGTTGGACGACTGGGAATGGGGCGTGACGCTCTGGGCCCGCAATCCGGAGTTCCTCAAGGACATCGTCTATCGGATGCGGTACGACGAGGCCAGCGCCCGGTATGCCCAATTCGGGCCTTTCTACGTGGGCTACCTGGCCTCGGCGATCGAGATTCTCAAGCACTGCCGGATTGGGCATGCCGCCGAGTTCGAAAACGGGCGCCCCACGGAACTGGCCCGCCAGGCGTAGACGCCGTCGCGCCGACCGGGCTATTTTGCCGGCGGGGCTTCTTTTTTCGGCGGTTCCTTGGGTTCGGCCGCCCCGGCCGCCGCGGGCGGCTTCTTGGGCGCAAGCACGATCGTCACCGGCGTGCCTTTGTGCGGAATTCGCTCGGTAAACGCGTCGAAGAGCAGCTCGCTGTCGTCGGCGCTGCTGGCCACCGGAAGGTCCAACAGGGCTCCGGGGAAGTTCGACACGCAGATCAAGTATCCCTCGACATCGGCCCGATATTCCTTGCGCTTCGTGTACGGATTATCGATCCAGTCGCTTCCGGCGAATACCCAAGGGTGTTCCATGGCCTGCTTGGTCTTCACGTTGCGGACCCAGTCCTGCCCCCGCGCCGTCTTGCGCGTGCCTTTCTCATCTTTCCAGATGAGCGTGACCTCGATTTCCGGCCCGGAGGCGGGAACATATTTGGGCTGATACTGCACCGGATGGCCGGGCTCGACCCCGAGGGCCAACAGCCCGATATGAACCAGGCTCGGCTTGACCGGGACCACCAGGACCGATTCGTGCTCTTTCGAGCCGAGCGGGCAGACCAGCAGCTCTAGCGGCACCTGTCGCGCGCAGACCGCGCCGACCATCACCACCCGGCACCCTTTCCGGTCGATCCACACCGGGAACTCCGGATGGAGTTGCTTGAGTTCGGCGAGGTTGTCGACCAAGGGAGGGCCGAGGTCCGGCACCTCACTCGCTTCCGGCGCGACCTGCCCAGGCTCATGCCCTTTGGCCTCGCCAGGGGCGGTAACCGCGGCGGGGCCCTCCTTGGGGAGACGGCTCGACTCGGGCATGACCGGCTTGGCCTCGGGCTTGGCTTCTCCCTTCGGCTCAGTCGCCGGGGCCGGTTTCGTCTCGGCCTTCGCCTCGGGTTTCGCCTCGGGTTTCGGTTCCGGCTTCGCCTCGGGTTTCGGTTCGGGCTTTTGCTCCGGTTTCGCCTCGGGTTTCGGCTCCGGTTTGACCATGGGGGTCGTGGTCGGAGCGGTTTTCTCCGAAGCGGCCGTCTCCGACTTGCCCAAGGCCTTCACGTCCGCCCGCGCCGAGGCCAGCACCTTGCCGTCCGAGTAAACCGACACCGTGTGGCTCAGCTCGCCGGGTTGCGTCACCCGCAAGGTGATGCGCAGAGGAACCGACCGACCCGCGTCGATCTTGTCGATGTCGCGTTCGACCTGGGTGGGCGAAGCAGCGTGTTCCAATCCGCGGGAGAATCGGTCGGTGACCAGCAACCCTGCCACGGGCTTGTCGCTGCGGTTGGTGATCACGATGGCGAAACTGACATCGTCGCCGACCGTCGCGGTCTTGGGTCCGACAACGACCACCTCGATCTTCGGCTCGGCCGCGGCAGCCGCGCCGGTCTTGGGCGGATCGACGGCGGATGTCTGCGCGCCGGCTTGCGAAACACCGATAAGAACGATCGCGGCCGCGGCAAGCCGCGCCGCCCGAAGGCGAACACAGAGCGGTTCCATCATGGTCGAACCCCGCGTACAATGGGTCAAGGTGATCGAGAACCCACGCGCCCGGTCGCGTCGCGTTCCGAGACCAGCCCCTAAGCATACCCCTGAACCGCCGGCCGGTTCAAGAGGAGCCGCTTTCCCACGGTGTGACGGATCGTTATGAGTACAAGTCGTCTTGCGGACTCGGGCGGGGGCCCACCGGACGTGCGAGGTTCGATGTGGCGACGCGCCGGTGTGCGTGTGATGGCCAGATCGCCCCTCGCGCTGCGCGTCGATTGGCGCCAGAGCGACGGCGTGGTGCGCACCGAGTTTCGTCTCGGCCGGCAAGTGCTGTGGTCAGGCGGGTGGGGCCTCGAGATCCGGCTCGACGGCAAGCCGCTCCCTCCGCCCATCGCGTGGGACGAGATCTGCCGGTACTCCGACGAACACGCCGATTACCTCGAGTTGGAAGGGCAGTTCGGCGAGGGCGTCCGGGTACAAAGGCACTTGCTGGCGGTGCCAGAGGACCGTTTCCTTCTGGTCGCCGACGCGGTGCTGCGGGCTCGCCCGGGGCGACTGGAGTACGCCGGTGTGCTTCCGCTGGTCGAGGGGGTTTCGTTCCAGGCAGCCGGCCAGACGCGCGAGGGGTTCCTTACGGCGCGCGGGCGCCGCACCTCGGTCTTGCCCTTGGCCCTGCCCGAGTGGCGCGTGGATGCACGTGTCGGCGACTTAAGCGTGACCTCGCGCGGGCTGGAACTTCGCCAGGAGGTCGAGGGCCGGGCGTTGTTTGCCCCCCTGTTCATCGATCTGGATGCCCGGCGGTCGGGGCGCCCCCTCACCTGGCGCCAGCTTACCGTGGCCGAAAACCTGGCTGCCGTGCCTGGTGATCGCGCCGTGGGCTATCGCGTTCAAATCGGAGCCAAGCAGTGGCTCGTGTAATCGACGGATAGACGATAAGCGACCGGGCGCGCATCCCGGCATGTAGGCTCGGTTTCTCGTCGCGCGGATCGCAAGTGATCCGCCAAGACGCCTTTGGGCCCGAGCGGTGTCGATGCGAAGGTTGGGCGAGTTCGATTGGTCGTAGGGCTGCGGTGCGGTGGCACTTCACAGCGGGAGCCCAATGGCCCGCAATTCGGTTACAATGCCGCCCCACATGCCCCCGGTGCCGACCCCCACCGATCCGATGGCCCCGATGGCTGCCATGAGGATCATGGCCAACATCACCGCGTATTCCACCGCGGTGGCGGCCTCCTCATTCTTGAGAATATGGTCAAGCAGTGTCATAGTGCGCCTCGAATACGCGAACGCCGATTCGGCGAGAAAGGAGAAGTGGTGAGACAAGGGGTATCTCGTCTAAAGCCTACCTTACCGGTGCGGGATGTCAAACACACCGGGCGACTTCCCTCGGAAGGGGGCCTTTCGGATGCGTCACGCCACCGAGGCCCAGACCGCGTCGATCTCGTCCGATCGCAGGCTGCGGCGCGCCGGCAGAAGACCGCGAGCCAAGTCGTCGAGGCACGCATCGAGGTCCGATAGTTCGGGCACGTATCCCAACTCGCTGGACACCGCGGCCAACAGATCGGCAATCTCGACCCGCGCGTGCCGTAGCGCGTCGACCCGGTCTTGCGGCAGCCCCGCCTCGGTCCACCGCGCGATCGCCGCGTCGACGATCGAAGTCCACTCGGGATCGGCCATGGCCGACACCGCGTGGGCGGAAAGCACATCCGCCGTGGCGACCCCCAGCGCGGAGCCGTCGAGCCGGGTCCACTGGCCGGTCAAGGGTCTTAGACCGGATGCATCGAAGTTGAAG
>JANLFZ010000151.1:6857-9490 GCA_024653385.1 Thermoguttaceae bacterium
CTCGGCCACGTCGCCTGGTGTGGCGTTGTTCGAGTCCTTCAGGTAATACCGGCAGACCAGGGGGTTGAATACGCCGATCGTGTCGACGCCATCGCCGTTCCAGTCGCCGACCAGAGGAAACCAGCCCGAGAGGTTCGCGTGGAAACTGAACGTCGTCACGTCGCCCGGCGTGGTGTTGTTCGAGTCCTTCAGATAGAAGGTCGCGGTGAACGGATCGAACAGGCCGACCGTGTCGATGCCGTCGTGGTTCCAGTCGCCGGCCAGCGGGAACCAGCCGGCGAGATTCATGCGGAAGCCGAATACGGTGACGTCGCTCGGATCGGCGTTGTTCGAGTCCTTCAGGTAGAAGGTCGTGGTAAACGGATCGAACACGCCGATGGTGTCCACCCCGTCGCCGTTCCAATCGCCCACCAACGGAGACCAGCCCGAGAGGTTGGCGTGGAAACTGAACGTCGTCACGTCGCCCGGCGTGGTGTTATTCGAGTCCTTCAGGTAGAAGGTCGTGGTGAACGGATCGAATAGGCCCACGGTATCGGTGCCGTCGTTGTTCCAGTCGCCGATCAAGGGGAACCAGCCAGGGAGGTTCACGTTGAAACTGAAGTCATTCGCCGCCCCGGGGTTCTCGGGGGTCGACTCGGACAGGATAAACCGCGTGCCGGCCGAATCGAACAGACCGAGCGGGTACGGGGGGTACACCTCGATGGGGTCGCCGGGGGTAAGATCACGCCCGACCAGCCCGGCGTAGTCCGGCGCGTAGCGGTACGAGCGGAAGACCATGTTGAGGTACGTGTTGGGGAATCCCGCGACCGGAAGGGCGGGCACCACGGCACCTTGGGTCAACGGTCCGGTCGCGAGCACGGGATTGACATAGCACCACACGATCTCCTTGGCGGGGGTCACCTCGAACATGGTGCCCGTGGTCCCCTCGGTTATGAGCGTGTTCCCGTTCGGCAACCGGTACGTACCCGAAATGATCGGCGCGAAGAAATCGGTGGGCTCGGTCGCCGTGAAGCTCCACACCAGGGTGCTGGGCCCGAACGCGGCTCCTTCGCGCGTGTAGTTGCCGTTGCCATCGACCGGCGGGGCGAACTCGTCGGCCGACGAGTAGTTGCCGTCGGGCCGGCCCCAGCCGTTGTTGAACACGAGAATCGTGCCCGTGTCGGTCCATTCGGCGTTGTGCTGGTAGAACAGCGTTTGATCGGCGGCCGTGCCCGCCCGGTACGTGCGCGGATTGCCCCAGCGGTACAGCAGGTCGCCGCCCTTGCCGCTGTTGCCGCCGGTGTGCCCGGCCGCTTCCTCGGTGGTGGTGCTGTGGTCGATCACCCACACCTCGCTGAACTCGCGTACGGAAAGGAGGATCTGGTCGAACTGGGCGTTGTAGTCGATGCCGTTCATGTGGGTCCAGTCCGACGGAACGCCACCGGCCCCGGTGCCCGAGGGCACGTAATTGATGTCGACCAGTTCTGGATGCGCCGCGACGTTGCCGTAGTTGGCCTTGTCGGGAAAGCGGTCTTGGATGAGGTGGTCCCAGACGTGCCATTCCCAGACCACGTTTCCACCCGACGAACCGGAGGGCTGGATCTCGAACACGCTATCGGGGATCAGTTTGCCATCACTCAAGAGGGCCGGGTCCCGCCCGGCCGCAATGGCCTCCGAAGCCGACTTGTACTCCCACACCAGAACCAGGATGTTGCCGTTGGGCAACGGCTCGATATCGTGATGGGAGGCGTATTGGGTGTTCAGCAGGTCGTACGACCAGACGAGGTTTCCGTCCCAAGAGTACTGCTCGATGCGGCCTCCCAATCCAGGCGCCCAATTGCCCACCAGGCCCGGCTGCGGGGCGGCCGTGCGCAGCAGGCTGCCGTCTTCCAGCAGGTAGGCGGATTGGCCCGGAGTGTAGTTGCTTTGCCACGTGTGGACCGCTCGTCCCTGGTTGTCGATCAGGTACGTCGTCGTCGACGTGCTCGGGGCGAACAACGTGTAGCCCTCGAACGCCTTGGCCGCGTCGTTCAAGAACAGTCCCACGGTCTGGCTCGGATTCACTGGATCGACCACCGAGAGCAACCGCCGATCCTCCAGTTCCTCGAAGCGCAGCCCGGCGCGACGCGAGAGACGATACGCGGACCTGCCGTGGCGGCTGAGGGATCGCAACGACATTCGACGGTGACGGACAGACATGACGGTCCTCTCCAAACTCAGGACGAAGGCGTAGCCGGCGGTGTACTGCGATGAATCTTTCGAGGGGATCGCATTCCCGCTAGATTGGGGAACCTCGATTTCCCGTCTTTCCCAGGGCACCTCAACGGCAAACCGTACGCATCCTATTTCGTCGGTCAACCGACAAAGCGTCTTGTACGGTAAAGTGGGTATCATGGGATGAATAGGGTACCTGTCAGGCACTCCTCAAGCACAACCGGCAGGATTCGGAAGCATCGAACTGCTTTGGAGCGACACGTTTCCAGTCGCCGGTGGGGTATGCGGCCTCTGGCGGTACCGTCGTACCCACGCAAGAACATGCATGCCTGGAACAGTCTCTGCCCCTCGAGAGGTCCTGTGTCTATGGACTTCCGAAGGAATGAACGAGCAAGGGCGAGACCCGCTTCCTTGCTCGTTCATGTTTGCCCGACTTATGC
>JANLFZ010000151.1:9500-9878 GCA_024653385.1 Thermoguttaceae bacterium
TGCCTTCATGGGCCCTACGCGCCGAAGCCGATTCCGATCTTCTTGCCGAGTTCCAAGAGGTAGCGGCGCGATTTGTCGTACTCCTCTGGGTTGGCCATGTGTTCGATCATCAGGGGCACCTCGCCGGGAAGCGCGGCCAGACGCCGGAGGTACGTGGCGAAATCGAGCGAGCCGGTGCCCAGGGTCACCTCGCGGAAGTGGACGTTCATCTCCACGTCCCAGGTGAGGTCCTTGGCATGGCAACTGGCAATCCACGGCCCGAGCTTGTCGAAGCATTCGTTCAAGAGGGCCGTATTGTCGTAGAACCGCTGCGGGCAGTTGACCAGGTTGCAGGGGTCGAGGTGGACGCCGAACGCGGGCCGGTCCACCGCCTTGATC
>JANLFZ010000151.1:9888-12559 GCA_024653385.1 Thermoguttaceae bacterium
CAAGGCGGTGGACCGGCCCGCGTTCGGCGTCCACCGCCTTGATCAGACGGAGGTACGTGTCGGCACTGTCGGGAATCGCCCAGCCCATCATCTCGAAGCAGAACTTTGCCCGGCGCGGCTTGACGGCATCGATGATCTTGCGGGCGTTCTCCACGGTTTCGTCGAAGAATCGCTGCGACAGGTTTTCGGGATGCGGGCCGAACCAGACCTTCGGGTTGTATGAGCCGGCGATGTCGACGCAGCAGCGGGCGCCGATCTCGTCGGCCAACGCCAGACCTTCGGTCACCAGTTTCAGGTTGGCGGCCCGCTTCGTTGCATCGACATCGAGCAGGTTGACCCAGCGGCCCACCTCGGCAATGACCACGTCGTGTTTGGCGAAGGCTGCTTCGATCGCGCGGATTCGCGACTTGTCGTTCAGATCCACGCCGGGACAGTAGGCGGCCCGATAGCCGAGTTTTCGGTGCGCCAGGGCGAGACCCTCGGGGTCTTGCGGGGCCTGAAAGACCGGTCCGCCCAAGCGGACGGTCTTCGGTGCCGAAGGGGCGGGTTCCGCCGCGGTCGACCGGAACGAGCGTGCGGCAACCACGGCCCCGGCCAGGCCGGCGGCCCTCAGAAACCCTCGTCGCGACGTGTGTTCTAAGGCCATGGGAAGACTCCTCGCGTGGTGTTGTTGCCAATCGGGATTCCGCCATCGTACGCGGCCGGCCGGCAGGACGCAACGCTTGCGGCCCCGTCAACGGTTTCCCCCGTGCAGGCCCTTACCGCAGCGCCAGGCGCTTGTACTTGCCGCGGCGGTGGGCCAGCCGGTCGGGGTCCTCGGCCAGCATGGCCTGCTCGTAGGCGGTGAAGTTGCCCTCGAACCAGCGCGTCCGGCCGTTGCCTTCCATCACCAGCAGGTGCGTGCAAAGGCGGTCGAGGAAGAAGCGGTCGTGGCTGATGACCATGGCGCAGCCGGGGAAGTCGATCAGGGCCTGTTCGAGCACCCGCATCGTGGCCACGTCGAGGTCGTTGGTCGGCTCGTCCAACAACAGGAGATTGCCGCCGCGGCGGAGCATTTTCGCCAGGTGGATGCGGTTTCGCTCGCCGCCGGAACACTCGCCCACGCGCTTCTGCTGCTGCGGCCCGCGAAAGTTGAAACGCGACACGTAGACGCGGGAGTTCAGCGACACGCTGCCCAACTCGATGCGGTCCTTGCCGTCGGTGATCTCCTCGAAGACCGTTTTCTCGTCGTCCAAGGCATCCCGATGCTGATCGACGTACGCAAGCTGGACGCTCGGGCCCAGCTCGAGCGTGCCCGAGTCGGGCTGCTCCTGCCCGGTGATCATCCGAAACAGGGTCGTCTTGCCTGTTCCGTTTGGGCCAATGACGCCCACGATCGCGCCGCGGGGCAGATCGAACGAGCAGTTCTCGATCAGGTTGAGCACCTCGCCGTTGACGCGGTACGCCTTCGAAAGGTTCCGAACCTGGAGCACCTTGTCGCCCAGGCGCGGTCCGGGAGCGATCTGGATGATCGTCTCGCTTTTCGCGTCGATCTCCTGGGCGGCCAGTTGTTCGTAGGCCTTGATGCGGGCCTGGTTCTTCTGGAGCCGCCCCTGGTGCGAGTTGCGGATCCATTCCAGCTCGCGCTGGAGCGTCTTCTGGCGCTGGGTTTCCTTCTTTTCCAGGATGCGCAGCAGTTCGGCCTTCTGCGCGAGCCACGACGAATAGTTGCCCTCGAACGGCAGCCCCCGGCCGCCCTCCAGTTCGAGAATCCACCGCGTGATGTTGTCGAGGAAATAGCGGTCGTGGGTAACGATGATCACCGTGCCGGGGTAATCGCGCAGCGTCTGTTCGAGCCACTGGACCGTTTCGGCATCGAGGTGGTTGGTGGGCTCGTCGAGGAGCAACAGGTCGGGCTTTTCCAACAGGGCCATGCAGAGGGCGACCCGCCGCCGTTCGCCTCCCGAAAGCTGCCGCACCGGAGCGTCGTCCGGGGGCAACACGAGCGCGTCGGACGCGATGTCGATCAGGCGATCCACCTCCCAGCCGCCGACGGCGTCGATCCGCTCCTGGAGCCGGCCCAACTCGTCCATCAGCTTGTCGAGGTCGTCGCCCGGCTGGGGATCGGCCATGCGGGCCGAGATCGCGTTGAAGCGGTCGAGCAGGTCTTGGATCGGCTGGACCGCGGTGCGCAGGTTCTCGCGCACCGTTTTGTCGAGGTCCAGTTCGGGTTCCTGGGCGACGTAGCGCACGCGCATGCCCTTGGCCAACACGGCCTCGCCGAAGATGTCGCGATCGATCCCGGCCATGATGCGCAAGAGCGTCGATTTGCCCGACCCGTTCTCGCCCACCACGCCGATCTTCGCCCCGTAGTAGAACGAGAGGCTGATGTCGCGCAGGACGACCTTCTCGCCATAGGTCTTCGTGACGCCGCGGAGTTCACAAACGAATTGGGGAGGCATAGGGCTCGGGGTTCGGCGCAAGGATCGCGCTTCGAGGTGCGATGGGGGCACGCCGGGACTCGCACGACCGGAACTCGCTCTCGGACGCCACGCCCCGCGCGGGATCTCGGGGCATTCTATCGGTGCCCCGACTTGGCGGAAAGGCATGCCGGGCCAAAGCGAAGCGCCGCGGCGTCTTAGGGCCTGTAAAACAATAAGTTGGGCAAACATGAGAGAGCAAGGAAGCGCAA
>JANLFZ010000152.1:0-5108 GCA_024653385.1 Thermoguttaceae bacterium
TCCGCCAGTCGGTGCGCAACAGAACTCCCCTCTCCCGCAAGCGGGAGAGGGGCCGGGGGTGAGGGGGGCCCCTGCCGGTCGCAGCTGGGGACTCTTACCGGTACTCGCCGGAGCGGCGCTGGGGCCGGGGGTGATGTTGGCCCCTACCGCTCCCAGCCAAGCCGGGGCACACTCCCCAGAACCCCGCATCGCTGGGATCCGCCTCGACGTGGTCAAGCAAGAGACGAGCCCCGACTTCTGCTGGTTCCATCCCCGCGTGGCGGCCATCCCGGGCGCGGGGCGCGACGGCCGGCCGTCGGTGATCCTGACGCTTCAGAAACACCTTCGCGCGTCGGACCACTACTCGGGCCTCTACACGATGCGGAGCGACGACCTTGGCGCGAGTTGGACCGGCCCGACCGAGATCGCCGAGCTTGCCTGGGTTCGTGAGCCCGGTGGCGTGGTGCAGGCCGTTTGCGACGTCACGCCCGGCTGGCACGCCCCCACGCGCAAGGTCCTGGCCATCGGAGTGCGCGTGCGTTACGGCCAGCGGGGCCAGCAGTTGAGCGATCAGCCCCGGTCGACGCAGACGGCCTACGCGGTGTTCGATCCGCAAACCGGCCGCTGGACGCCTTGGTCCCTGCTCGAGCTGCCCAAGGACGAGAAGTTCAACATCGCCTGCAACGGCTGCGGCCAATGGGTGGTCGAGGCCGACGGCACGGTGCTGGTGCCGGTGTACTTCGCCCGGGCGACCGGAGTGCCCTACTCCGCCACGGTGCTGCGATGCTCGTTCGACGGCCGGAAGCTCGCCTACCTGGCGCACGGCGACGAGCTGTCGCTGGCGGTCGAGCGGGGATTGTGCGAGCCGTCGGTGATCCGGTTTGGCGGCCGCTACTACCTCACGCTGCGCAACGACCTCAAGGGCTACGTGACCCGGGGCACGGACGGCCTGCGCTATGAACCCATCCGGCCGTGGACCTTCGACGACGGCCGCGAGTTGGGCAGCTACAACACCCAGCAGCATTGGCTGGCCAAGGGCGACGGGCTGTTCTTGTGCTACACCCGCCGTGGCGCAAACAACGACCATGTCTTCCGCCACCGGGCCCCGTTGTTCATCGCCCGGGTCGATCCCGAAAAGCTCCACGTGCTGCGCGCGACCGAGCAGGTGTTGATTCCGGAACGCGGGGTTCCGTTGGGCAACTTCGGCGCGGCAATGATCGACGAACACGAGTCGTGGGTGACCGACGCCGAATACCTCCTCAGCGCCAAGCCGCATCCCCGCGGGGCCGACGGGAGCGTGTTCGTCGCGCGGGTGAAGTGGGCCGCCTCCGCGCCGGGCGGTCGCTGACCGCTCGCCCCACGAGCTTGTCGCGCGTGGCGGTGCCGGCTATCATGCGGGCCATGCGCGACTTCGACGACCTGTTCGCCGCCCTTCGGAAATCCCCGTTCCGCTGCCGGTTCCGCCTGGGACCCCAAGACCGCGCCTACCTCGAACAGAAGACGCTCGCGGTGGTCTTGGACCACGGGCGGCAGTTCGTGCGCCAGCGCCTGGCGCCCGCGGTGCCCCGGAACGACGGCCGGCAGACACCGATGCGCGGCCATCCCATCTTCGTGGCCCAGCACGCCACGGCCACCTGCTGCCGCGGCTGCCTGGCCAAGTGGCACTTCATCGCGCCGGGCCGGGCGCTTACCGACGAGGAGGTCGAGTACGTGGTCGAGGTTCTCGGGCGATGGCTGGCCGGCGCGACGGAGGACGCCGAGAGTCCCGCCGCATAGGGCCACCGATCATTTTCCCGACCCCCTCGCCAGGAGCAACCCATGAAGATCACCGCAGTCGTCGGCTCGTACCATCGGGGCGGCATGGTCGAGACGGCCGTCGACGAGTTGCTGGCGGCCGCCCAGCAGCAGGGGGCCGAGGTCCACAAGATCAACCTCCTGGATGCCCACATCGAGTTCTGCGCGAACTGCCAGAGCTGCACCCAGGAGGCGGGCCCGGTTCGCGGCACGTGTCGCCTGCGCGACGACATGGCCGCGATCCTCGACCGGCTCGATGCCAGCGACGCGATCGTGCTCGCTTCGCCCATGAACTTCTGGACCGTCACCGCCCTGATGAAGCGCTTCATCGAGCGCCTGGTTTGCTACGGCTACTGGCCCTGGGGTGCGATGGCGCCCAAGGCGCGAGTCCGGCGCAAGACCAAACGCGCCGCCGTGGTGGTCTCGTCCGCCGCGCCCGGATGGCTCGCGCGGTACTTCACGAGCATCGTCAAACTGTTAAAGGGCGCCGCGAGCTTGCTCGGGGCACGCCGCGTCGACACGCTCTGCCTCGGCCTGGCGCGGCACGAGCCCGACAGTGCCTTAAGCGACCGCGCACGCGCCAAGGCCCGAGCCTTGGGGAAGAAACTGGCGACGCCGAGGTAAGAAACCCGGCCGTCGTCTTCCGGCCGGACCTAAGGGCCCAACGGCACGCCGATCCCGTCGGGAAGCGGCTGCTCGGGCCGGCCGACGTGCGGCATGGCCCCGGGCACGGTCTGCCTCCAATTCCGGTAGCGTTCGTGCCAAGTGTCGGGCTTCAGGCGTCGGGCCAGGGGCGCGTGGCCTGAGAGCGTGAAGATCGCCTGGAGGTCGAGCACCTCTCGCCATGTCAGCGGTTTCGGCGGCGTCGACGCGGCCAGGAGGTCCAGGTACGAAAGCGTCTCGGCGATGTGCCGGTCGGGCTCTTGCGGGGCGCGCCAGCTCCAGTAGTGGGCCCAGCGGTCCAAGAGTTCCTCGCGCCAGCCGAGTTCGAGCGAGAACGCCTCGCGCAGCGCCTCGGAACTCTCGGCACTGCCGACGTAGCGCGCCACGAAGGCATCGAATCGCGCGTTGCCCGTGCCCCACTTCGCCATCAACTCGCGGAGCCTGGTGGGGCGGTCGGGGCCACGGTCGAACCATGCGAGTTCTGGGGCCGCCTTGTCGAAGGCTTCGGCGGCACCGATCGAGTACGCCCGCCATTGGCATTCCAAGACCAGCCGGTGGCAGTAGGCCCAGACGCCCAGACCGGCCATCGCCAAGAGGACAAAGGTCACAACCCATCGAAGCCAAGGACGCATAGCGAGTTCCCGAGCACTGATTGTAGGGCCGTGATTGCCGGAAGTCAGCGGGTCGGGCAGGCGCCGGCCGTTCCTTGACAGGTGCCCAGCAGGAGTCAGAATGGAGCAAGCGGGCTTGGGTGTTTCGGACGCATGGGAGAGGCTGGCAATGCACCGTCCCAAGGGGAAACTCGCCGCGGTCGTCGTCGTTCTCTCCTGCTTCGTGGGGGGGGATCGGGTCGCTTCGGCGACGCAAGTCATGCTTCAGGACGGCCGGGTGCTCAAGGGCAAGCTGGGCCGGGTCTCGGGCATGGCCGAGCAACCCAAGGCCATCTCGGCCGAGGGCGGGCCGGTCGACCTGATCCGCTTTCTCGACGACGACCTCCGCCGCACGTTCTTCCCGGTCCGTCAGATCAAGGACATCGGGCCGGATCCGCCCGGCGAAGCGCTCGAGAAGTTCCGCATTCGGCAGCGGACCCTCCAGGGCGGGCGCGGGGTCAAGAGCGTCGGCTCCATCCTCCGGATCACGCCGTTCGACGAGTACGGCCGGCGCACGTTCAGCATGAACACGGTGCAGGGCAAGGTCGACGTGGTCCAGGGGATCACCGAGATCACGCCTGAGTGGACCAAGGTGGAGGGCATCACCCACGTCTGGGACATGCGCATTGCGACCAGCAGCATTCCCCAGCCGATCCTTGCCGCGATACTCGCCCGGCAGTGCAAGAAAGGCGACATCGAGGACCGCAAGAAAGTCGCCCGATTCTACCTCCAGGCCGAGCGGTACGAGGCCGCTGCCAAGGAACTCGATGCCCTCTTGGCCGAACACCCCGGCGACGCGAAGCTCCAGCAGGAGATCGGCCAGGCGAAGGAAGCGATTCGCCAGATGGGCAACCGCCGGCTTCTGGCCGAGTTGGAGCTGCGCGCCAAGGCCGGGCAGCACCGGCTGGTCTTGGAAAAGCTCAAGGCGTTTCCCTCGGAAGGCGTCTCGGGCGAGACGCTGCAAGCCGTGCGCGAGATGATTCGCGCGTACGAGAACCACGAGAAGGTCCGGGCCGAGGTGCTCGGCCAGTTCGACGCGTTGGTCGAGAAGATCGCCGACAAGGAGATGGTCAAACGTATCGCGCCGTTGCGCAAGGAGATCGGCGAGGAGCTGTCGATCGACACGATGGACCGCATGGCCGCCTTCCGCGAAATGCTGGGCGATCCGGGCATGCAGCCGGGCGAGAAGGTGGCGCTTGCGATCACCGGATGGCTGCTGGGGAGCAAGGGGGCGTCGAACCGGCTTTCCGGCGCGGTGTCGCTCTACGAGGTGCGGAAGCTGGTGCAGCGGTATCTCGCCGCCGGCGACAAGCTCAGCCGGGAGCAGATCCGCGGCGAGTTCCAATCCGAGGCGGTGACGGTGGAACAGGTGGCGCGGCTCATCGCCCACATGAAGCCCCCCGTCGAGACCCCCGCGCCGGCGAACCCGGCCGAGCCGTACCTCCTCGAGGTGCCCGGGCTGGGCACGTCGCCGGCCGTGAAGTACCTCGTGCAACTGCCGCCGGAATACCATCCGCACCGCCGTTACCCGACCATTGTCACCCTGCACGGGGCCGGCACCACGCCCGAACAGCAGATCGACTGGTGGGCCGGGGCGATCACCGAGGGGGGATTCCGGTTCGGCCAGGCGTCGCGGCACGGATACATCGTCGTGGCCCCCCAGTGGACCGTCGAACATCAGAAGCAGTACGGCTTTACGGCCCGCGAGCAGGCCGCCGTGCTCGATTCGCTTCAGGACGCCTGCCGCCGGTTTTCGATCGACACGGACCGGGTGTTCCTCTCGGGGCATTCGATGGGCGGGGACGCGGCCTGGGATATCGGCCTGGCCTATCCGCACCTCTGGGCCGGCGTGATCCCCATCGTCGCCCAGTCGGACCGCTATTGCGCCTTCTCCATCGACAACGGCAAGCTCGTGCCCATGTACTTCGTCAACGGCGGGCTGGACGGCAACAAGATGAACGCCAACGCCCGCGAGTGGGACCGCTACATGACCGAGCGCACGGTCACGTTGTAGCCCGTGCG
>JANLFZ010000152.1:5118-7363 GCA_024653385.1 Thermoguttaceae bacterium
CTACAACGTGACCGTGGTCGAGTACCTCGGTCGCGGCCACGAGCACTTCTCCGACGAGATCCTGAGGCTGTTCGACTGGATGGGGCGGCTGCGCCGTAATCCCTTCCCGCGGCAGTTCAAGTGCGCGACGATGCGCCCGTGGAACAACCGATTCTACTGGGTGGAACTCAAGCAGTTTCCGGCGCGGGCGATGGTCGAGCCCTCCGACTGGCCGCCGCCCCGCGGCACCCGCCCCCTCGAGGTCGAGGCCTCGGTCAACAAGACCAACGGGATCAACATCACGACGGGCGCCGGCCAGATCGCGGTGTGGCTTTCGCCCGAGCTGGTCGACTTCGACCGCCGGCCGACCGTCACCGTCAACGGCAGCCGCCTGGCCGGCGCGGCAAGGACGGTCACGCCGGACCTGGCGGTCCTCTTGGAAGATGTGCGGATCCGCGGCGATCGCCAGCACCCGTATTGGGCCAAGGTCGAGTCGAGCACGGGCCGCATCGCCGCGGGGTCGGGCGGCGCGCCGTAGAAATCAGGTGTGATAGTCGGCGTTGAGGCGGACGTACTCGGCCGTGAGGTCGGTGGTCCAGAAGCGGCCGCTGGCGCTGCCTTCGCTGAGTTGAAGCTGGATGTGGGTATCGCGGTTGGTGCGGATCGACTCGGAGACCGCCTGGGCGTCGAAATCGACCGGCGTGCCTCCCTGGTAGAGCATGGTGCCGTTCAGATAGAGGCTGACGCCGGCCGGATCGAAGAGCACGCCCGCATAGCCCGCCGCCGAAACGATCCGCCCCCAGTTGGGATCGGCGCCGGTGATGGCGGTCTTGACCAGGGGGCTATTGGCGATGGTGCGGGCGATTTGCAGGGCGTCCTCGCGCGATTTGCACCCGGTGACCTCGATCGTGATGAGGTGGCTGGCCCCCTCGCCGTCGGCGGGAATCATCCGGGCCAGTTCGGCGCAGAGATCATTGAGCGTCTGCCCGAACGACGCCAGGTCGGCGCCGCTAAGCAGTCCGCTGCCCGCGGAGCCGTTGGCCAACAGGAGCACCGTGTCGTTGGTGCTCATGTGTCCGTCGACATTGATGCAGTTGAAGCTGTCGGCCACGGCGGCGCGGAGCATGGCCTGGGCCGAGGGAATGTCGAGCCCGGCGTCGGTGAGGATCACGCCCAGCATCGTCGCGAGGTTGGGGCCCATCATCGCGGCGCCCTTGACCATGCCGGTGATCTGGATCTCGCGGCGGCGCAGCGAGACGGTCCTTCCGGCGAGTTTGTAGACCGTGTCGGTGGTCATCATGCCGCGGGCCGCGGAAATCAGTGCCTGCTCGTCGGACCCCAGTTGGGCCGCGGCCAGCTTCACTCCGTGGGCGATCTTCTCCATCGGCATGTAGTGCCCAATCACCCCCGTGGAAAGCACCAGGGCCTGGTCTTCTTCGGCTCCGACGGCCTCGGCGGCCAGACGCGCCATTTCCTGCGCGTCGCGGAGCCCTCGCTCGCCGGTGCAGGCGTTCGCATTGCCCGAGTTCGCCACCACCACGCGAATCCGGTCGCTCGGGGTGCGCTGGCGATCCAAGGCCACCGGCGCCGCGTAGACGAGGTTCTGCGTGTAGACCCCGACCGCGACGGCCGGCGTTTCGGAGACGATCAACGTCAAATCGGGCTTGCGCAGATCACGCTTCAGCCCACAATGAACGCCGGCGACCAAGAACCCCTTCGGTACGCGCACTGCCATCGAACGAAGACTCCTTGCAGGTTGTCGTGAGGACACCGCCACGGGCCGGCCGGTTCACAGGGCCGTGGTCTCCGGGTAGCCGTACACCAGGTTGAAGTTCTGAACCGCGGCTCCCGAGGCGCCCTTGATCAGATTGTCCAGGCAGCTAATGGTGATCACCCGGCCGCGGACCAGCCGCGCGGTCACATCGCAAAAGTTCGTCCCCATGGTGTCCTTGGTGCCGGGCAGATGATCGATGACCCGCACAAAAGGCTCCTCCGCGTAAAAGTCGCGCAGCGTCTGAAGCACTTCTTCCTCGGTCACCTGCCGCGCCGGACGGCTGTACGCGGTCGTGAGGATGCCCCGGTCCATCGGTACCAGGTGCGGCGTGAACACCACCTCGACCTTGGTCCCCGCCACGGTCCCGAGGATCTGGTCGATCTCGGGCGTGTGGCGGTGCCGGCCGACATTGTAGGCCGAAATGCTCTCGTTGCACTCGGGGTAGTGGGTCGTCAGCTTCAGCGTCCGGCCGGCGCCCGACACGCCGCTCTT
>JANLFZ010000152.1:7373-7621 GCA_024653385.1 Thermoguttaceae bacterium
CGATGATCCCCTCGGGCTCGATCAGACCGGCCTTGAGCAACGGCGCCAGGGCCAAAATGGCCGACGTCGGATAGCAGCCGGGGTTGGCCACCAACCGGGCCCCGACAATCTGTTCGCGGAACAGTTCCGGCAACCCGTAGACGACCTTGCCGAGGCGGTCCGGGTCGTGGTGCTTCTCGCCATACCACTGGGCAAACACCTGCGGATCGTTTAGCCGATAGTCGGCGCTGAAGTCGATGACCCGGCAT
>JANLFZ010000152.1:7632-12508 GCA_024653385.1 Thermoguttaceae bacterium
GATCGACCTGAACTTGGAGGATCTGACTCCCCAAGAGGTCGATCCTCCGGTGGAGGCTGGGGTGAACCATCGCGATGGGGGGACTCCCCTCTTGGCGACTGGTCGCCGCGACGATGTCCGCCTCGGGATGACGGAGCAACAGCTTGATCAATTCGACGGCGGTGTAACCGGTTGCGCCGAGAATCGCAATGCGGGTCATGGTCTACGCAAGGCGGTGAGGCGGTAGGTTTTGAGCCGACAACAGGTTGTGATTAGGGAGTATACCGGTCGAGCCCACCGATCGCCAAGGGGGTGCGGCGCGGCCCGCGCAAAAGCAAACCCCCGGAGATGCCTCCGGGGGTTCGGGTTCACAAACAAGACCGCGGAGATCGCGCGGGGCCGCGCCGCGCCCAGCCTGCGCGCCGCCGCGGTGCTGGCTACTTGTACTGCTTGCCGAAAAACTGTTGGCTGGCCTTGGGATCCGGCTTGATCGTGGGTGCTCCGTCCTTCCAGTTGGCCGGGCATACCTCGCCGTGCTTCTCGAAGTATTGAAGGGCCTTCACCATGCGCAACGTCTCGTCGGTGCTGCGCCCCAGGGGCAGGTCGTTGACCACCTGGTGCCGCACGATCCCTTCCTTGTCGATGAGGAACAGCCCCCGAAGCGCGATTCCGCCCGGCAAGAGGACTCCGTAGTCCTGCGAGATCTTCTTGTCCAAGTCGGCGATCAGGGGGTATCGGATGTCGCCCAGACCGCCTTGGCTACGGGGAGTATTCCGCCACGCGAGGTGGGTGTAGTGGCTGTCGACCGAGCAC
Source organism: Thermoguttaceae bacterium (assembly GCA_024653385.1). Taxonomy (GTDB): domain Bacteria; phylum Planctomycetota; class Planctomycetia; order Pirellulales; family Thermoguttaceae; genus JANLFZ01. The sequence goes on from JANLFZ010000152.1 coordinate 8,425, forward strand.
CCGAGCAACTGCACGCCCAGGGCCTCGAACTGCGGGGCCGCCTCGGAGAACGCGATGATTTCGGTCGGGCAGACGAACGTGAAATCGAGCGGGTAGAAAAACAGCACCACGTACTTGCCCCGGTAATCGCGGAGCGAAATGTCCTTGAACGAGCCGTCGGGCATGACGGCCTTGGCACGGAAGTCGGGGGCCTCTTTGGTAACCATCACACACATGCGTCGTTTCCTCCAGGTAACCGGTCACAGAACGGGGACCAACTTCTTCCTCGACCCTTTGCGGACCGAAGGACGTGCAGCTCCCCTCGCGGCCAAAGGGGACGGTCCCCGGGAACCGTTGCCGTCTACAAGTGCCGTTTCAAGCCGCGACATCATTGATGCAAGCACGTGCAAGTCGTCAATCAAACGACAGTAGAATCGCGTTAACACGCCACGGCCCAAGAACTTAGAAAAATGCCTGCGAAGGTGGACATTTTGGTGGATCGACCTCGCTAGGTGCGGCGCCCGACCTTGGCAACCGATCGCGGAACGTCGATGAGCGAGTCTCTACACAGGCGCGTGGAGACCTTCGGTCAACCGGTCGAGCGAGTCTCTCTTAGGCGTGTGGAGACCTTCGGTCAACCGGTCGGCGGGGTCAGGAGACCCGCGCCGAGCGCGATGGGGTCAGGAGACCCGCGCCAAGCGCGATGGAGACCCGCGCCGAGCGCGAATCCCCAATCCCCAATCCCCAATCCCCCGCGTCCGACCCTGGCAGCGCGCCGCGCGGGGCGCTACAATGCCCGGCATCTTGGGCCCCACGGCCCTCATGCCGCAACGACAGGGAGATGGCCATGCACGACGCGAATCCTCGCAGAATCGTTTCTTGGCTCGTGGCGCTGGCGATAGTGCCCGTTGCCGCCTATTCGACCGCCGACGGCGCGGCCGCCGAGGCGGGTCCCGAGGCGTACCGCAAGCTTGTTGCGGCCGAGCCCGAGTTGGCAGCCTGGTGGCCCTTCGACGGCGACTTGAACGACGCCAAGGGCACGGCCCACGGCCAGCCCAAGGGCGGCCAAGCGCAGTTTGCCGAGGGTCCGGCCGGCGGAAAGGCCCTTGTGCTCGACCAGGGCCGGTTTGTGACGATGGGGGCCACGCCGGAGCTGGACTTCCCCGAGACGACCGTCGAGCTGTGGTTCAAGCCCGACTTCGCTCCCAACCCCGGTTACAATCCCTGCCTGATTGCCAAGCGGGCCGACGGCGACCATGCGAACACCCGGTTCAGCGTCCATGTGATGGGCGATTACTCGCGCCTGGCCGTGTGGAACGGCCGCGCGGTGATGCTCTACACCGTGGGGAGCGGGCCCTTGCAGCGCGGCCAATGGCACCACCTGGCCGTGACCTGCACGCCGCAGGCCATGCGCATGTTCGAAGGACCCGGCGAGGGGTTCAATTTCGCCAAGAAGGCCATGCCGCTGTCGATCGGTTCGTCCCAGCCGCGCGGGGCCGAGTGGATGGCATGCTCGGTCGACGAGGTCGCCATCTATCGCAAGGCCCTTTCCGAAGAGACCCTCGCCGCCCACGTCGACGCCATGGGATGGCGTGACCGGCGCGAACAACTGGCCAAGGCTCGACAGGCCCGGCTCGACCAGGAGCGAAAGCTCCGCCTCGAGCAGGACGCGCGTCGCGAAAAACGCCGCGCCGAACTGCTGGCCGATCCCGCGCTATTCGACCGCGGCCAGCCCACGATCTACACGGGCCAGCGCCTCGGGGCGATCAGCTTCACCCTCGGTGGGATCGGCGCCGGGTCGATCCAGATCAACGGCAAGGCCGAGCGCGCCGTCTGGCAGATCTTCAACAACCACCGCCACGCGGCGGTACCCAACAGCTTCTTCGCCGTGCGGGCCGAGGTCGCGGGGGGGCCATCCGCCGTGCGAGCCCTTCAGACCTCGCCGGTCGGCCCGTTCCCGGCCATGAAGGAGCTGACCTTCCGCGGCGAGTACCCGTTTGCGTGGTACACGTTCGCGGATCCCGGTTCGCCGATCAAGGTCTCGCTCGAGGCGTTCAACCCCTTGGTGCCGCTTTGTGCCAGGGACTCGGCCATCCCTTGCGCGATCTTCAACCTGACCGCGGAGAACCCGACCGATCGGCCGGTCGGGGTGACGTTCCTGGCCGCGCAGCAGAATGCAGTGGGGTTCCTCGGCGACAAACCCATCCAGGGCCGGTCGTATCCGGGGTATGGCGGGAACAAGAACGCCGTACTCCGCGAGGGCAAGGCCACGGTGCTCTCCATGACCTGCGACAAACCCAAGACCGCGCCCGGACAAGGCGACATGGCGTTGGCGGCGGTGGCTGAGGACGTTTCCGCCAACGCGGCCTGGACCAATCTCGACGAGCTGGCCAAGGACTTCGGCGACGGGGCGCTCCAGGGCCCGCTTGCCGCCGGCCCCTCGCCGCCGGGCCAGACGCTCGACGGAGCCTTGGCCGTGACCTTCACGCTCGCGCCCGGGCAGAAGCGCGCCGCCGCGTTCGTCCTCGCCTGGCACTTCCCCAATGTCCGGCACGGCATCGACGCGTGGCATGCGGCGGGCAACTGGTACGACAACCACTGGCAAAGCGCTCAGGCGGTCGCAGCCGACGTGGTCGCCCGGCTCGACGACCTGACCGCCAAGACCCGGCTTTTCCACGACGCGCTTTACGAGTCGAACCTGCCCTACTGGCTGCTCGACCGGATCAGCTCGCAACTGGCGGTGTTGCGCAGCCAGACGTGCTACTGGGGCAAGGACGGCTACTTCGGCGGCTGGGAGGGGTGCGGCACGGGCAACGGTTGCTGCCACGGCAACTGCAACCACGTGTGGCACTACGCCCAGGCCCACGGACGTTTGTTCCCCGAGATCGCCCGGCAGATGCGGGCCCAGGAGTTCAAGTACCAGGCGCGCGACGGGGCCATCCCCCACCGCCAGTTCGCCTCGCACCCGGCGTTCGACGGCCAGTGCGGGGCCGTGCTCAATTCGTACCGCGAGCACCTCATGTCGCCCGACCGAACGTGGCTCGACGCGAACTGGCCCCGTATCCGTCGGGCGATGGACTACACGATCGCCACCTGGGACAAGGACGGCGACGGCGTGCTGGCCGGCCCGCAGTGGAACACGCTCGACGGCGCCTTGGGCGGCAGCACGTCGTGGCTGGGCACGCTCTACCTGGCGGCGCTGGCGGCGGCGGAGAAGATGGCCCTGTTGGAGAACGACCCTGACACGGCCAAGCGCTATGCGGCGATCCGCCGGTCGGGAGCGACGAAGCAAGACGAGACGCTCTTCAACGGCGAGTACTACATCCAGATTCCCGATCCGGAGCCGCGCGAGGATTACGTCACCGGCTGCGCGATCGACCAATTGCTGGGCCAATGGTGGGCGCATCAGCTTGACTTGGGCTGGCTCTACCCGCCGGAGCACGCGCGCACCGCGTTGGGGTCGCTCTTCAAGTACAACTTCCGCGGCACGATGCAGGGGCTCAAGCAGGCGCCGCGCAAGTTCGTGGCCGATGACGACCCCGCCATGCAGATGATCACCTGGCCCAAGGGGCCACGACCGGCCAAGGTGATCCTCTACGGCGACGAGGCGATGACCGGCTTCGAGTACGCGGCCGCCGCGGCCATGATCCAGGCGGGACTGGTGCGCGAGGGTTTCGCCACGGCCCGGGCGGTGTGGATCCGCTACGACGGCCGGCTGCGCACGGGATTGACGCCGGGCGACACGTCGTCGTGGGGCTACAGCGGCAACCCCTTCGGCGACGACGAGTGCGGCAAGTTCTACGCCCGGGCCATGAGCGTCTGGTCGCTGCTCTTGGCCACGCAGGGGTTCGTCTACGACGGGCCGGCGCAGAAGATCGGCTTTCGCCCCGTGTGGAAGCCCGACGACCATGCGTCGTTCTTCACCGCCGCCGAGGGCTGGGGCGTCTTCCGGCAGCGCCGCACCGCGAACGCACAGACGGCAAGCCTCGACCTCCGCTACGGTCGGTTGCCCGTGCGCACGCTGGTGCTGGCGCTTCCCGCGGGAACCCAGCCGGCCGCGCTCGAGGTCGAGGTCGATGGAAAGGCCGTGCCGGCGCGATGCACG
>JANLFZ010000153.1:0-1113 GCA_024653385.1 Thermoguttaceae bacterium
TGCTTCCACGCGACCGACACCAGCCCGTCGCGCTTCCAGGGCAGGGGATTGAACACCACGATGCGCGGGCCCTCGACCCCGACGGCCTGGGCCAGCGCGCGGAGTGCGGCGTCGAGCACCTGGGTGGTCCGGGCGTGCGCCGATTCGATATACGACGTGTGTTCGGCCCACGAGTCTTCCAGCCGTTTGAAGCGGCCCTGGGCCAGTTCGGCATGGAACGCCTCGCCGTAGGGGAACTTGACCTTCCCGCTCGCATACGCGGTCACCCAGTACAGGGCCCCGCCCCAGGTGTGCTCGCCGTAGAGCAGGCTGTTCTCGCGGGCCGAGGCCAGCGCGGCCCGCGCGTCGGGCGCCGGGACGTTCCACGCGCGGAGGTGCGCGTGGAGCGATTCGGCGGCGGCCATGGCCGGGCGGGTCGTCCGCGCCAGGGACGCGCCCCGGGGATCGCACATGGGGCCGTGGATCCAGGTGTCGGGCATGTCGCCGCGGACCACGGGAATCTCGGCGCGTTGGCGCAGGATCGCGTCGGCGAAGTCCGAGAGCCGCCCGATGCGCACGCGCATGCCCGGCAGCTTGCGCCTGGCTTCGTCGAGCACCTGGCGGACCTCGCTGGGCGTGGGAGGGCCGTGGTTGTCGCCCGTGTGGATCAAGGCCAGCCACGCGCGGTAGGGCCAATCGGCCGGCGGCACGAGGCCCGTGCCGTACCCGGCCGCCGAGTACATGGTCAGCACGCGCGAGCCGTCGGGTCCTTCCCACCAGAAGAGCGTGGGCACGCGCGGCGAGCTGCTGGCGGCGTTGCAGCCGAGGTGGAGAAAATCGACCCCGGCGTGCTTTAGCAGCGTGGCCATCGCCCAACTGTGGCAAGGCACGTCGGTCATCTTCGCGTCGCGCGGCAGCGCCAGTCGGGCGTCGCGCGACAGGCGCGACGAGTACCCCAGCCCGCGCACCAGGTCCTCCAAATCGAGCGTCTCGGTGTGCGTCGTAAACGGCAGGGCGTGCACCACGAAGCGTCCCTCGCCGAAGGCCTTCTGCACGCGCGCCTTGCGCGTTGGCGATTGGCCGGGCCAGTCTTCGGCGATCTTGGCCAGCGGCCACCCGGGGATCGTCCAGACG
>JANLFZ010000153.1:1123-12473 GCA_024653385.1 Thermoguttaceae bacterium
CCGCAGTCTGCCGCCGGAGCAGCAGACTGCGGCTGGCATCGACCACGTCGAGGGCCTGGTCGATCATCGCCGTGCGGTACCGCTTGACGACGTTTGCGGCCATGTCGGTGTAGCCGATATCGAAGTGCGTCTTGAAGGCGATGATGACCTCCTCGACGCGTGGCGACCCATGGCCGTCCGACTTGGCGTCCGGCCCGTCGGCCGCGCGCGCCGCGGCGGCCAGAAGCAGGAGGAACACGGCAAGAAGGTGCAAGGCACGTGCAAGGCGACTCATGATGGCCTCCGATCCCGTGTCGTGTCTGTGGCTCTCATCATAGCCGGCCGGCGTCGGGCGGCGAAAGCAGATCCCACCGCCGGTTCCTGCCCGACGACACCCAACCCTCGGCGCCGCCTGAAGTTGCAGAAATGCTCCATTTCCCCCGCGCATTCGGGGCGCTATAATGAGCCGTATGCCCATTGCACCCCATCGGAGGCATCGTAGCCCATGACGGTTCGCGTCCTGACCGCACTGCCTGTATACAACGAAAGGCGCCACGTGTTGCCGGTGCTCGACGAGGTCCGCCGCTATTGCGATGAGGTGCTTGTGGTCGACGACGGCTCCACCGACGGCACGCCGGAGTTGTTGGCCCAACGGAGCGACATCCATCGGGTGACGCACCCGCACAACCGAGGCTATGGGGCGGCCTTGATCTCGGCGTTCGAGTTTGCCCTGTCGGGCGGGTACGACGTGCTGGTCACGATCGACTGCGACGGTCAGCACGAGCCGCAACGCATACCCCGGTTCGTCGAAGCGTGTGCCGGCGGCGACGTGGACATAGTCTCGGGCAGCCGCTACCTCGAGCCGCTGCCCGGCGACAGCCGTCCGCCCGAAGACCGCCGCCGCATCAACCAGATCATCACCCACGAGCTGAACGACCGTCTCGGCCTCCGGTTGACCGATGCGTTCTGCGGGTTCAAGGCGTACCGCGTGCCCGCCCTGGCGAAGTTCGAGTTGACCGAAACGGGCTACGCGATGCCGCTGGAACTCTGGGTTCAAGCGGTGGCGACGGGGTTGCGCATCGTCGAGCTGCCGGTTCCGCTGATCTATCTGGAAGAGGCGCGATCGTTCGGCGGATCGCTGGACAACGCGGAGATCCGCCTGGCGGTGTACCGCGACGTGCTCCGGCGGAGCATCCAGCGCGCCAATGCCTTGTGCGAGCGGTTGCTGGCCGGCGCCGGGGAATGCCGATCATGAGCCTCCCGGGGCGCGAGGTCCAATACCGCCAGTATCGCGCGCCGCGGGAGGACCGCGCGGCCCTGGTGGATCCGCCCCTGGACACCGCGGCCGAGCTGGTCGAGGCGAACCGTCGCGGGTTGGCGGGTTGCGACGTGGAGATCGGCGGGCAGCCGCTGGCCGAGTTGGCACGGCGTGCCCGCCGGGAACTGATCGCCGAGGCCCGCCGCTGGACGGCCCGCTACCGCGAGGTCGCCCCGGAGCCGGCCGACCCTGCCGCGCCGCTCTTCCTGGCAGGGCATCAGCCGCAGCTTTTCCATCCGGGCGTGTGGTTGAAGAACTTCGCGCTCGGGTGGTTGGCCGAGCGGCACGGCGGCACCGCGATCAATCTGGTCGTCGACAGCGACACGATGAAGACGCACCTCGTGCCGGTCCCCTCGGGATCGGTCTTGCATCCGCAGGTCAGTTTCGTGCCGCTGGACCAGCCGGGCGAGGTGGTGCCGTTCGAAGAGCGTCGGGTCGTGGATGGCGCCACATTTCGGGACTTCGGCCGGAAAGCGGCGGAGGCCGTTACCCCGTTGGTGCCCAACCCGCTGGTGCGCGAGTTCTGGAGCCTCGCCACGGCGCGGCTTGCGCAGACCGACAACCTGGGCCAATGTCTGGCGGAGTCGCGCCACCAGTGGGAACAGGGGTGGGGGTTGGCGACCCTCGAGGTGCCGCAGAGCCGCGTATGCCAGCTTCCGTCGTTTGCGCGGTTCGCGGCGTACCTGCTGGCCGAGGCGCCGCGATTCGTGCCGGTGTACAACGAGGCGGTGCGCGAGTACCGGGAACTCCACGGGATCCGCAGCACGGCCCATCCCGTTCCCGACCTGGTCGTCGACGGATCGTGGCACGAGGCTCCGTTTTGGGTGTGGACGGCCGACGACCCGCGCCGCCGCCGGCTGTTCGTCCGGGCCCGGCGTGACGGGTTGGTGTTGGCGGATCGTGGCGGTTGGGAACAGACGCTGTCCCTGCGCGGAGGCGACTTCGATCGGGTGATCGAGCAATGGGTGGCCCTGGGCCGGCGCGTCAAGATTCGGTCGCGTGCCTTGGTCACCACGCTGTGGGCGCGGATAGCGCTGGGCGACTTGTTTCTGCATGGGATCGGCGGGGCGAAGTACGATCAGGTGACCGACGCGGTGATGGCCCGATTCTTCGGCATGCGCCCGCCGGCGATCTTGGTCCTTTCGGCCACGCTTCAGCTTCCGATCGCGCGGCGGCGAGTGACGCCCGACCACGCCCGGGCGATCGACCGACGGCTTCGCGACCTCGTTTGGCATCCCGAGCGGTGCCTGGCCGGCATGACGCCCGACCAGGGGCATGGCGAAGTCGAGGTGCTGATCGCCGCCAAGCGTCGCTGGATCGAAACGTCCCAGACTCCCCAAAACGCCCGGATGCGCTGGCGCGAAATCCGTCGGATCAACGAAGCGCTTCAGCCGTGGTTGGCGGACGAACGCCAGCGGCTTCTGGCGTGCCGGGAACAACTGGCCTTGGCGCTCCGCGCCGAGAAGATTCTCGGGTCGCGCGAACACAGCTTCTGCCTCTACCCGGCAGAGACGCTTCGTGGTTTTTTCCGCGAGGTGCTGGGACCTGCCAGACCATAGGTTGGGGCATCGTACCGACGTCTTGGCCGGTTTGTGGGGTTGCGCGCCGCAAACCATCCATCTTGCCTAATCCTTGCAGTCTTTGGTGAATGCGTCGGTCGATGCGCTGGGAAATGGCCACGCGCCGCAGTTCGCCTAAAGTCTGTCCAGCGGGCCAGACGATAACGGGGGTGACAAACTTTGCCGGTTGTAGCGTTCGTGCCGACGCTAGAAGGTCCAAGGACGGTAGCCGATAGCGGGCGAACGCGATCCCCCAAGCGACGGAGGTGGCGGATGAGTGCTGCAAACCAAGGACGCCCGCTACGTAAACTGCTGGCCGGATTGGCTTTGACAGCGGCGGTTGCCTTGACGGGGTGCCAAGTGGACGTGGGCGGCCAGATCTTGCCCAGCCCCTACTACATGACCGACGACGTGCAGTACTTCGCCCCAGGCCCTGAGTTCAAGTTGTCGAAGGAAGCGGCGGCATTGCGTGCGGCCCACGCCGAACAGGCGGCCCAGGCGCGGCGATAGAACGCCACGAAACGGGTACATCGCCCGTCGGCGCTGCCGTCGGCCGCGCCTCTGGGGCATGACGGCGCACGGCAACGGGCATGCCGCGGGTGGAATGCCGATTCACTCGGACATCGTCGGGGGGACGATACTCCGCGTTGTTGACGTTCGGGCGGAGCGGACTGGCGTCGAGCCGCCCGGACGTCGGCAGCCGGAGGATGGGGTCTCATGAACTTGCCCGGTCTCGAACTCTCGCAAACGGCTCAGCACTGGACGAACGTCGTGCTGATCTGGCTCGGCCTGGGCATCGTGGCCGGGCTGTTGGCGAGGTTCATTCTGCCGGGCCACCGCCCCGCGGGAGCCGCCGGGACGCTTCTGGTGGGCATCATCGGCAGCACGATCGGGCCCCTGGCCCTCTCGCTGTTCCATGCCGAGCCCGCTGCGACCTTCAATCCGATCAGCCCGCTGGGGATCTTTGCCGCGATTGGCGGATCGGTCGCCGCCCTGGCGGTCTACCGCCTGTTCTTGCTCTGGCGCATATCGGCGTGGCAAGAGGACGAGACGCTCGAGTAGCCTGGGCGTAGTTGGGCCGGCCAGACGCCCGCGCCACGCGAGATCTCGGCGGAAGCGGCCGGTCTCGAGAGCCCTCGGGAACCCAACGGCGCTTCGCTTCGTCGCGTTGCGTGGTGGTTGCGCTGGCGAAGTTGGCAGGCCAGGCAAGGCATTTGCACCAGTCCGCCGCAACCGGGACAGCGAACCGGCTTGCCCCGCGGTGGCGTGTACTCGATGCCGGCCGCGCGACGGCGGGCCTCGTAGTCGGGCCGCCGTCCCGAGGCGATGGCCGCCACGGTGCCGCGGCTGATGCCCGTGCGGCGAGCGATCGCACGCTGCGACAGCCGACCCTCGGACAAGAGCCGGCGGATTTCGTCGACCATCGACGGAGCGATCATCGCAACCAACCCTCGTCGTCGTCGCGCTCGACCCAGAAATCGCCGTAGGGCGGTTCCTCGGGACTGTCGTCTTCGTCGAGCCGGAACACGTCCCAAATGCGGTCGTCGAGCCGATAGGGCTTCGGCCGATGCCTCGGACGCTCTTGGCCTTGGTCAGACCGGGAGCGGGAACCGAACGGTTGGGGTTGTCGGGGTGACTCGGGTTTGGTTGATCTGCGGCCCATGCCTGCCTCCGCGGGGGGTGCGGTTTCCCTGGGGAACTGCGCCATCGGTAGTCCCCCAAGGCCCTGACGGGAACATCCCAGGGGGAACATCGCGGACGTTGCGTGGCATCAAGCCTAGCAGATACTGTACAAAAGTTCAAGACCCCTTCTGGCCACAAGATGCCCTTTTTCTGCGACCCAGCGGGGTCTTTGTGCGGGAGTACGGCGCGGAAGTCCTCTGGGGCAAAGCTAGGGTTTGGGTGTCAGGGCCGTGGTGACGCGCGTCCGGTACTCGTCGATCTTCGGCCGGCCACCCTCGTTCAGGTGGGTCAACCCGCTGGTCGCCAGGGTATCGAGGAAGGGCTGCATCCGCCGCCGGGCCAAGGCGATCAGGTTCTGGTCGCCCTCTTTGCCTCGGCCCAACTCGGCCAGCGCCCGCTCGACGATCGCGTAATCGACGCTCATGCGCGCGATGCGCACGCGGCGAAGCGTCTCGGGCTGGTCGGCCGTCTGCTTTTCGGCCTCGTCCCACAGTCCGTCCGCCGCGGTCAACAACTCGTTGCTGAGGTGCCGGCTGGAGGGCGGGGCCCAAATGACCACGTGGATGTTCTCGCGCTCGACGCGGTCGTGCAGGAGGTCGATGTACTTGCGGATCGGCCCGGCCGCCTTGCCGTAGTACGCCTCGAGGAACTCGTTCATGGCGACGTTCTCGTCGTAATCGGGGTTCCAGAGGAACTTGGCGGTCATGTATCCGCCCAGAGCCGACAACTCGCCTTGCGGCGTGTTATAGGTGTCCTGCTCGAAGATGCCCTTCACATTGTTTTCGATAAACAGGCGGATGTTGTCGTTTCGCACGCGCTGGTTGGGAAACGGCAAGAGGTAGTGCGAAAAGTCGGTCACGTAGTCCCACACCCAGAGCCGCTTCGAGACCTTGGCCCATCCCTTCAGGTCGGCCACGAAGGCCTTGTTCGCCGCGCTGTCGCACGTGGCCAACGGGTGCGAGAAACAGCACTCGATCGAGCAGAGGCGGATAATCACATTGGGGCGCGGACGCATGGTCTTCGGCGGACGCCGCGTCCACTGGTACGCCAACGTCTCGACCGCCTTGTCGGGGAACTGCTTCTCGGCCGCCTCGGCCACGCGGTTCACGAGGTGCAGCACGGGGGCCATCTGCGAGTCTTCCTGGCGGGCCAGGGCTTGGCACTTGTCGCACTCGCAGTGCTTGTCGGTGTCGTTTTGCGACACCGAGAACACGAAGGCGTCGGGCTGGGCCTTCATCGCCGCCAGCACACCCTCGGTGCATAGGCGGATCACGTCTTCGTTCGTGCAGCAAAGCTGCGCGTAGCCGTCTTGGCGCTTGCCGCCGACCAGCGAGAAGTACTCGGGGTGCTCCTTGAAGTACTTCTCCGGCGGGACCAGCCCGGCAAACGTGTGGCAGAAGAAGCCGTCGCCGAAGCGGATCTTGCCGCCGTGCCGGGCCTCGAGGCGGCCCGCCGACGAATTGACGCGGTTGCGCGCGCACCAGTCGCCGTCAAAGCAATCCATGGTGAACGGCTCGCGGTACTCGAGCACCGGGATCTTCGTCTCATTGAGGTCCTTGATCGCCAGGCGCGGCATCTTCGGGATGCGGCTTACGCCTGGGGCGAACCAACGGCATCCCAGGTGGTCTTCCAACAGGCCGTAGACGCCGTACAGCGTCCCCCGCTGGGCCCCGCCGGCGATGATCAGGTGCGGCCCCGACGTGCGCAGCACGTAGCCTTCGAGGCCGAGGGCGCCGAAGTCGATGGCAACGCCGAGGGCCTTCAGGCGTGCATTGTTGCCCAGCACGATTTCGTGCGGGCCTGCCGGCTCCTTGTCGGAGACGATCGGCAGCTTGGCCCCCGTGATCTGTTCGAGAAAGGACTGGAGTTCCGAGGCGGCGTATTTCGTCGAGGGCGAGGCGTCGTCGGCCAGCACGATTTGGAACGCCGTCCGGCCGCCTTCGGCCAGCACCAGTTCGCCGCCCCGGGCGGGCGCGGCGGGCAGCATTCCTACCAGCGCGACGAGAACGAAAGACAGACGGGCATGCATGGGCGATCCTCCTGGGGTCAAAGCCGTTCGGGCGGGACGCAATCGAGGCGCGCCGGCCGGCTCGTATCAGGCCGCCGGCGGTCCCAGCATCGCAGGCCCGGGAGAAAAACGCAAGGGGCCAAGCCCCGCCGCGCCCGGCTTGCGACCCGCGCCGCGCGAACCTAGAATCGGATGGCGGTTACGAAGCAGGCAAGGGGCGGGCAGTCGGGAGGTACACGATGCTTGGTGTGTTTCGCGTGGTGGCCGGTGTGGCCACGGTGCTTCCGCTGGTATGTGGAACGGCGCGTGCCGCCGAGGGCCGGCTGCGGTTCGTGTTCATCACGACCTGCCGCGACGAGGCGTTTTTCGGGCCGGTCAAGCAGGGCATGCGCGACGCCGCGCGACGCATGGAGGTCGACTGCGACTTCATCGGCACGCCGGGCGTCGATGTGAAGGCCCAGGCCGCGATGGTCCGCCAGGCCGTCGCCGACGGCTACCACGGCATCGCCCTGAACATCATCGACCCGGTGGCCTTCGACGACGTGGTGCGCGAAGCCCGGGCCCGCGGGGTTCCCGTCGTGGCGTTCAACTCCGACGACCAACGCACGCCGAACGCCCGGCTTAGCGGCATCTGCCAGAACTACTACCAGGCGGGCCTGTCGCTGGGTGGCGCGGCCACGTACATCCCGCCGGGAAGCAGGGTCCTCTTGACCCAGCACGACCTGGGCATCTCGTCGCTCGACGACCGGTTGCGCGGGCTGCAAGACGCGCTGCGCAAGCGGGGCATCCGCTGGAAGACCATCTGCTCGACCAACGAGCCCGCCAAGGCCACCGAAGTCATCGCCGCCGAGCTGAAGGCCAATCCCGACATCCGGTTCGTGCTCGCCACCGGGCTGACCGACACCGAGGCCGCCGGACACGCCATCGAGCGCCACTTTGCGGGCAAGGGCTACGCGGCGGCGGGCTTCGATCTCACGCCGGAGATCCTGCGGATGCTCAAGTCGGGCGTGCTGCGCATGACCGTCGACCAGCAACCGTACGGCCAGGGCTTCTATCCCGTGGTCCAGTTGGCCCTCTACTGCCGGTACGGCATCGAACCCTCGAACATCGACGCCGGCGCAACGATCGTGACGGCCAAGGACGCCGATCGGCTGCTCGAGTTGACCAGGCAGGGATACCGGTAAGGGCCCCTCGCCGCCGACCCCTCCCATCGGCCGGCGCGGTCACGCGGTGATCTGATAGGGCGCCCGCTGCGGGCGGCGTACATAGATCGAGTTGGCTGCCTCGGCGTCGCCGACGATCTCTTCCTTGACCGGGTCCCAGACGATCTTGCGTTTGAGCCGGATGGCGATATTGCCCAGGTGGCAGGCGGTGATCACCCGGTGGGCCACATCGACCGTGGCCGCCGGCGTCTTGCGCGTCTTGACGCACTCGAAGAAATTGGCCATGTGGTCGTTGCTCTCGTAGAGCCGGATCGCATTGGAAGTGAGGGGGTTCTCCTTGAGTTCGTCGACCGGCTTGCCGTAGGCCCTGCCCCGGTTGACGAACACGCGGCCCTGGTCGCCGATGAACATGATGCCGTTCCGCGATTTCTCGGGCAGATCGGCTTGGGTTTGGGAGAACAGTCGGGCCTCGTCCTCGGGGGTGATGCTCTCGCGGTACTTCTGGTCGTGGGCCACGAAGTAGAGCAGTTCGACCTGGTTGGGGAACTGCATCTTGACGAGGAAACGGTCGGGATTGTCGTAGCACCGGGTGGGCTCTTTGGCGCCCTCATTGGGGAAAATCGCCGTGCCCTCGACGCTCAAGGGGCCCGAGTCTTCCACGCCCATCCCCCAGAAGGCGATATCCATGTGGTGCTGGCCCCAGTCGGTGATGATCCCGCCCGCGTAGTCCGACCACCAGCGGAAATTGAAGTGAACGCGTTCGGGGCAGTATTCGCGCGCGGGGGCTTGCCCTTGCCAGAGGTCCCAATTGAGGTTGGGGGGCACGGGCTGGGGGGCGAACGGCCCGCCCTTGGTGTTCCAGAACGGCAGCACCACCGTGACGCGCTGGAGCTTGCCGATCCGGCCGTTGCGCACCAGTTCGCAGGCGTGCCGGGTGACCGGGTTGGAGCGCTCGTGGCTGCCGGTCTGAAGGATGCGCCGGTGCTCGCGCACCGCGCGGACCATCTCCTGCCCGTCGCGCACCGTCAGCGACAACGGCTTCTCGCAGTAGATGTCCTTGCCGGCGCGGGCGGCCAGCACGGTCATGACCGCGTGCCAGTGGTCGGGCGTGACGATCGTGACCGCGTCGATGTCGCGCCGGGCGAGCACGTCGCGGAAATCGCCGACTGCGTCGCAGCCCCGGTATCGGCCCGAGGCCCGCGCCGCGGCGTAGTGCTCGTGGACCAGCTTCTGGGCGGGTTCTCGGCCGCAGTACTGCTTTTCGTCGCGGTAGCCGAAGCTGCCTCGATTCACGTCGCAGACCGCCACCACCTGCGCCTCGGCGTGCTTGAGGAACTGCTTGAGGATATTGAATCCCTGGTTGCCCGTGCCGATGCACCCCACGGTAATCCGATTGTTCGGAGCCGTGGCGCCGAACACCGTTGCGGGGACGATCCAGGGCGCGCCGACGGCGGCAGCGGTTTTCAGGAAGGTGCGTCGTGCCAGTCGGGGTGGGCTCATGGGGGACCTCGCCAATGCGGTCGCCTCCGAGGGCGCGGGCTGCCGCCCCGCCCTCCCGTTGGATCATCGCAATCTCCCGGCCTCCCGTCAAGACGGCTCGCCTTGACACGGCGCCCCGCGGCAGTCTAGCATGAAGCCATTCCTTCCCTGGCAAGCCCCCCTTTTTTTCCGAATCCCCTGAACCTCAGGAGGACCTTCTGATGATCGACCACGAGTTGACCCGTCGCGAGTTCGTGAAAACCGGCGCCACCGCGGCAACCGCGATGGCCGTCGGACTGGGAACGTACACGGTGGCCGTGGGCAATCCGGCCCGAGTGGACACGGGCAAGATTCTCAACTACAACCCCGACATGGAGTACCGCCGGTGCGGCAAGACCAATCTGATGGTCTCGGCGGTGTGCCTGGGCGGGCATTGGAAGCGGGTTAACACGGTCGTCAAGGGCCTGTTCGAAGGGGGCAATTGGCTCGGCGGCAATTTCAACAACCCCGACTTCATCAAGAACCGCACCGACGTCGTGAGCCGGTGCATCGAGCGGGGCATCAACTACATCGACGCCTGCACCGGCGCCGAGGTGTGCGCCTACGCCAAGGCCCTCAAGGGCCGCCGCGACAAGATGTACCTCGGCTACTCGTGGTACGAGCACGAAGTGCGCTTCCCCGAGTGGCGGAAGTTCGAGAAGCTCAAGGAAGGCTTCGACAAGGGCCTGAAGGAAGCAGGGCTCGACTACGTCGACCTGTGGCGCATCACCTGCCACGAGCAGAGCATCAACCACAGCGACGCGGAGATGGACGAGGTGGCCAAGGCCCTCGACTGGGCCAAGAAGAGCGGCCGGGCACGCTTCACCGGCATCTCGTCCCACCACCGTCCCCACATCAAGATGCTCATCGAAAAGTACCCCCAGCAAATGGAGGTCATCGTCACCCCCTTCACCGCGAAGACCAAGGTCGAGGCGACCGAAGACAAGGTCGGCCTCTGGGCGGCGATGAAGAAGATGGACGTGGGGTGGTTCGGCATCAAGCCGTTTGCCAGCGGATCGCTGTTCAAGGGCGACAGCTCGCCGGGCAACCCCCACGAGAAAGAAGACAACGAGGCGGCACGTTTGGCGTTGCGCTACATCCTCTGCAACACGCAGATCACGGCTCCGATTCCCGGCATGATCACGCCGGAGCAGGTCGACAACGCCGCCCTGGCCGTGGCCGAACGCCGCCAGCTCGACAAGGACGAAAAAGCCCGGCTCGACCGCCTCATGAACGATGCCTGGGCCAATCTGCCTTACCACTACCAGTGGCTGAAAGACTGGGAATACGTGTAGGCCGCGGCCCACGGCCGACCGCTTGATGCCGACCCTCATCGCGCCCCGCCGGGATCAAACCCGGCGGTGGCGTTTGTCGTCGGGGCACCACCATCAGGAACCGTTGCTGCAACCTGTTTCGTTCGTCTCGAAGGACCTTCGATGAAGTTCCCCGTCTGGGTGATCGTACTTGTCGCCGTGTCGTTGGCCGTGGTGTTCTCGGCGGGCATCATTGCCGCCCCGCCGTTGAAGGTCAACACGGCCAAGCCGCTGCTTTTGGACGAACCCAAGGCCGCACCCAAGAAGCAGGTCGATGGTCCGGTGGCCGACAACTCGGCGTGTCACGTCTGCCACACGAACTACCAGGAGGAAACGCTGGCGGTCGTTCATGCCGAGGCCGACGTGGGCTGCGTGAAGTGCCACGGCGCGTCGCTGGCCCACCGCAACGACGAAAACAACACGACCCCGCCCGAGAAGATGTATCCGGTCGAGTCGATCGAGCCGGCGTGCATCGAATGCCACGAGACCCACGACGCCCCGGCCCGCAAGGTCCTGACGCGTTGGAAGGAGCGCTGCCCCGAGAAGACCGACTTCGCCCAGGTCCTATGCACCGACTGCCACGGCGAGCACCGTCTGAAACTCCGCACGGTGCGATGGGACAAGAAGACGGGCAAAGTCCTGTTGGCGTCGCCGGCCCCGGCATCGTCGGGCAGCAATTCGGGGGTTCAAAAACCCTAAGGGCCTGTAAAACTATAAGTTGGGCAATCTTATGGAACCCAAGGGCGCTTCGCTTCCTTGGGTTCCATAAACAATCGCGTCGCCAACACGTGACTCTGTGGAGATCGTAA